>NZ_VMQU01000220.1 GCF_007714205.1 Mycobacterium helveticum
ACCACAGCCAGCCATGCGCGGATCGGATGCCGAAAGGTCAGGCCTTACGCTCGATCGGTGCGGAAAACGGGGCTAGGACCTGCACTCCGAGCACAGGCCGAAGATCTCGATGGTGTGGCTGACGTCGGAGAAGCCGTGCTTGGCGGCCACCTCGGCGGCCCACTCCTCGACCTCGTGGTCGCCGACCTCGATCGTGGAGCCGCAGTTGCGGCACACCAGATGGTGGTGATGGTGCTCCGAGCACCTGCGGTAGACCGACTCGCCGGTGTCGGTGCGCAGCGTGTCGACCATCCCCGCCGCCGCCATCGACTGCAGCGTCCGGTACACCGTCGTCAGCCCGATGTTCTCGCCGCGGCGGCGTAGCTCGTCGTGCAACTCCTGGGCCGAACGGAATTCGTCGAGGGTCTCCAGCAGGGTGGAGATGGCCGCGCGTTGCCGGGTGGAGCGGACACTCGGTCCGGTCATGCGTCTTCGCCGGCGTGGGCGACGGCGTCGACGACGATGTGCGCCAGGTGCTGGTCGGCGAGCCGGTACATCACTTCGCGGCCCGAGCGCTCGCCGGTCACCACGCCCGCCGCCTTGAGGATCTTCAGGTGCTGGCTCACCAGCGGCTGTGGCACGCCCAGCGCGTCGACCAGCTCGTGGACGCAGCGGTGGGATTCGCGCAGTTGCAACACGATGGCGATCCGCACGGGCGCGGCCAGCGCGCGCAGCAGTTCGCCGGCGGCGTCGAGGATCTCCCGCGGGGGCGGCAAGGGATACCCCGCGAACGCGGCGTGCCCGCCCGGGTCGGCCTGGTCGTGCCCGTGGGTGGCCAGACCCGGGTCCGATCCCATGTCGCCGTCGGCGGCCGTCGGCGTGCGGGAGGACATCGTCATGGGGGAGTCATCACCTCGAGAAGTGCCGGAAATCGGGACGGCTGACCGCGGTCTTGGCCGGACGGCCGCCTTCCACTGTCACATGCATGATGACGCATGTCAAAGACCGGGAGGCCGGTCGATACCATGACTGCAGTCTTGTCCGCGGCGGTTGGTCGCCGCACGTGTCTTCCCCGATCCGAGAAGGAGTGCACCGCGCCGTGGCGTCCGTCATCGACACCGTAGTGAACCTCGCGAAACGGCGGGGCTTTGTCTATCCCTCGGGCGAGATCTACGGCGGTACCAGGTCGGCGTGGGACTACGGGCCGCTGGGTGTCGAACTCAAGGAGAACATCAAGCGGCAGTGGTGGCATTCGGTGGTCACCGGCCGCGACGACGTGGTGGGGCTGGATTCGTCGATCATCCTGCCGCGGCAGGTCTGGGTGGCCTCCGGCCACGTCGAGGTGTTCCACGACCCGCTGGTCGAATGCCTCAACTGCCACCACCGGCACCGCCAGGACCACATGCAGGAGGCCTATGTGGCCCGGACTGTGGCCCGGAACGCGGCGAAGAAGGGTCTCGACCCCGACTCGGTGCCGATGACCGAGATCACCTGCCCGGATTGCGGCACCAAGGGCCAGTGGACCGAGCCGCGCGAGTTCAACATGATGCTCAAAACCCATCTCGGGCCGATCGAGACCGAGGAGGGGCTGCACTATCTGCGGCCGGAAACCGCGCAGGGCATCTTCGTCAACTTCGCCAACGTGATGACGACGGCCCGCAAGAAGCCGCCGTTCGGGATCGGGCAGATCGGCAAGAGTTTCCGCAACGAGATCACCCCGGGCAACTTCATCTTCCGGACCCGCGAGTTCGAACAGATGGAGATGGAGTTTTTCGTCGAGCCGTCGACCGCCAAGGAGTGGCACCAGTACTGGATCGACACCCGCCGACAGTGGTACGTCGACCTCGGCATCGATCCGCAGAACCTCCGGCTGTACGAACACCCCGCCGAAAAGCTGTCCCACTACTCCGACCGCACCGTCGACATCGAGTACAAGTTCGGCTTCGCCGGCAACCCGTGGGGCGAACTCGAGGGCGTGGCCAATCGGACCGACTTCGACCTGTCCACCCACGCGAAGCACTCCGGCGTTGACCTGTCGGTCTACGACCAGGCCTCCGACGCCCGCTACACGCCGTATGTCATTGAGCCCGCCGCCGGCCTGACCCGGTCGTTCATGGCGTTCCTGGTCGACGCCTACACCGAGGACGAGGCCCCCAACGCCAAGGGCGGGATGGACAAGCGGACGGTGCTGCGGCTGGACCCGCGGCTGGCGCCGGTCAAGGCGGCGGTGCTGCCGCTGTCGCGGCACGCCGACCTGAGCCCCAAGGCCCGTGACCTGGCCGCCGAGCTGCGCAAATGCTGGAACATCGACTTCGACGACGCCGGCGCCATCGGCCGCCGCTACCGGCGTCAGGACGAGGTCGGCACCCCGTACTGCGTGACGGTGGACTTCGACTCCCTGGAGGACGACGCCGTCACGGTGCGCGAGCGCGACGCCATGACGCAGGAGCGGGTCGCCATGACCGCCGTCGCCGACTACCTGGCGGCGCGGCTCAAGGGGTGCCGGTGATCGCCGCACGCGTTGCGGGGGCCGGTGCGGCCCGGCGGCGGCGGTTGTCCACCTGCGGTCCGCGGCGACGTCGGACAAGAAACCTGACCCGGTTCGCCCGCGGTCTTGGCCGTCGCCTTTTCCGCATTGCGGCGCCCGGTTCTCTACACACTTGTGCAGTTAGCCCGGCAAAAGATCTGGTGTTGCCCGCGGGTGTGGCGCCCGCTTAAATAATTGGTGAAATCGCGGGCTTTTGCCCCGAGAGTGTTCTAGGCTCGAGCCGTGGCGGTCGGGCACCATCGGCCGCCGCACCCGGGTATCCGGATGCTGCGTAATTGTTGAAGCGCAATTGTTGAAGCCGTTGACCGGCTGGATGTGGTGGGGTGTTGATGTTTCCTACGTTTCCGTGGTTGCCGCCGGAGATCAATTCGGCGCTGATGTTTTCGGGTGCGGGGTCCGGTCCCCTGTTCACGGCCTCAGCGGCGTGGAACAACTTGGCCGCGGACCTGGCGGGCGCGGCGTCGTCGTTCAACTCGGTGGTGACGGGGCTGTCCAACGGAACATGGACGGGTCCCGCGTCGATGTCGATGGCCGCGGCGGCGGTGCCCTACGTGAGCTGGCTGAACTCGGCCGCCGCGCAGGCCGAGATGGCGGGCGCGCAGGCGGTGGCCGCCGCCTCGGGTTTCGAGACCGCGCGGGCGCTGACGGTGCCCCCGGCGGCCGTGACGGCGAACCGGGTCCAGCTGTCGACGCTGGTCGCGACGAACTTCCTGGGGCAGAACACGCCGGCGATCTTCGCCACCGAGTTCGAGTACATGGAGATGTGGGCCCAGGACGTGGCCGCCATGTTCGGTTACCACGGGGCGGCGACCGCGGCGGCGGCCATGCTGCCGGCGTTCAGCGCGCCGCCGAACCTGCTCTCGAGCCTGGGTGGGCTGCTGTCGGCCCCGCTCTCCGGGCTGGGTGCGACGGCGATGAGCGCTATCGGCGCGCCGGTGAACGCCGTGATGTCGACTGGATTGCTTGCGCCGGTGACGAGCACGCTCTCCGGGCTGGCGGCGAACCCGATGTCGCTGATGTCGGTGGCCGAGATGGGCATGTACCCGGCCAGCATGATGATGTCGCCGATCATGATGGCGGCCCAGGCCGGGATGCGCGGCGGAGCCGGGGCCGGGATGGCGGCGGGCGCTGGCGCAGCATTGGCGGACGCGCCCAAGTTCGTCGGCGACGTGGCCCCCAAGGGCCTGGGCGGCGCGGGGATGGGTGGCCTCGGTGCGGCGTCGGCCGGGCTGGGCAAGGCCCGGTTGGTCGGAGCGATGTCGGTGCCCCCGACGTGGCAGGGGTCGTCGCCGGCCCGCATGGTCAGCGCGGCGATGTCCGGTGTGGGCGCCGAGGTGCCCGCCGGTGCGGCCATGCCCGCCGGTCCCGGTGGCGGCGGCATGCCCATGATGCCGATGCCGATGGGCGGCATGGGTGGCGCCGCGGGCGGCATGCCCGGCGGCATGCTGGGACGCGGCGGGGCCAGCCCGAACCACGTGGTCCAGTCCCGGCCGAGCGTCGTCCCGCGCACCGGGGTCGGATAAACCGAAGAGTTGGCCTGCCCTGGCGCGTCGGAAGCTGTGGCGCGGCGCGGCGTGAGTGAAATGTTGACGTGAGAGGAACGGTGTGATGGCTACACGTTTTATGACTGACCCGCACGAGATGCGGGCGATGGCGGGTCGTTTCGAGGTGCACGCGCAGACGGTGGAGGA
>NZ_VMQU01000221.1 GCF_007714205.1 Mycobacterium helveticum
CCGCCCGCGCCCGCGGGGGGCGGGCGCGGCCCGGGCGCCCCCCCGGCCGCCGCCGGGGCCGCGATCGGCGCGATCGCGCCGGCCGGCAGGGTGATGGTGCCCAGGCTCAGGCTGAGGCCCAGCGACAGCGCCGTCAGCATGGGGCCGTACGTCGCGATGGGCGAGACGACCTCGTAGGCCGCGAAGAAGAACAATGGACCGTAGGCCACCAGTGCCGCAGCGGGATTCGTGGCGAACGCGGTGATGATCTGCCGCAGCGTCCCCACCGGGTTCTGCAGCAGCGCCTCGAATTCGCCGAACCCCTCCTGGTAGAGGTTCAGGTAGGTCTGCACCAGTTGGCCGAGCCAGGACAGCGGGTTGGTCTGCGCGGCGGTGTTGCTTCGGTCCAGATTCACGATCGACGGTGCGGGCGCGGTCCGCGGCGCCGAGGCCAGCGCCGTACCGGAGGCCGCCTGGTAGGCGCTCATCGCAGTGGCCGCCTGCACCCACATCCGCACGTAGTCGGCCTCGTTGAGCGCGATCGGAACGGTGTTGACGCCGAAGAAATTCGTCGCGACCAACACCGCGTGAATCATGTGGTTGGCCGCCAGTTCCGCCGGCGTCGGCATCGCCGCCAGCGCGCCGGCGTAGGCCATCGCCGCGGCCTCGTGCTCCGCGGCGACACCCGCGCTGTCGGCGCCGGCCTGCTGCAGCCACGCCAGGTACGGCAGGTGCGCCGCCGCGTATTGCCCGGCGCTGGGCCCCTGCCAGGCGCCCGCCTGCACCGATCCGATCAGCCCACCCAGCTCGGCGGCCGCCGCGGCGTATTCGGTGCTGAGCGCGCTCCACGCGCCGGCGGCCGCCAACAGCGGACCCGGCCCCGGACCGGTGTTCAGCATCGCCGAATGCGCTTCCGGCGGTGTGGCCATCCAGATGGGCGAGCTCATGTCTCAGCCGCCCGTGACCCCGTACGTGGCGGCCGCGGCGGCGTCGCCCGCGAAATAACTCGCGCCGGAGTCGCCCACGCCCACCCCGGCGCGGCCGAGTTCTTCGACGCCCTGGGCCGCGACGGCCGCGTGTTCCTGGCCCTGGGCGCTGAAGCCGGCGGCCGTCTGCAGGGACACCGGGTCCGCCGCCGGCGGCACCACCGCGGTTATCGCCGGGGCCGCCGCCGCATGCGCGGCCGCCAGCCGCGCCGTCAGCGCCTGTACCGCCGCGCTCGCGGCGGCCAGGCCCTCGGGAACCACTCGCAACGTCATGGCTACTCCTCCTGTAGTCGTTCTGTCCCGAACTCACCGACCATCGCCGACTCGGCGGCCAGCGGGTTGACCAACTGCACGTAGGTGGCAGTCTCGCTGTCGCCCAACAGGATCGCGCGCCCCGCGGGCAGCCGGCAGAACCGCTGGCCGCGGATCTTGCCGCCGTCCTGCGGGTTGCCCGCGAGCATCAGCGTGGTCGCCTGCAGGTCGTTGAAGCGGCGCAGCAACGGGTTGGTCATCAGCGCGTGGCCGGAGCCGCTGGCGCGGGCGGTGACGATCACCCGCAGCCCCAGATCGCCGGCCTGCGCGAGCAGCCCGATCAGCGGGGTCCACGGACGCTGCCCGACGTAGGGGCCGTGGACGGCCGGCGAGTCCGGCACCTGGTCGACGTCGTCGATGATCAGGTAGTGCGTGTGGCCCTGGTAGGTCCATCGGGAGAGCTCGGCCGCCGACATGCCGGCCGGGGGGCGGCGCGCTTCGATGAGGTGGGCCAGCCCGAGCATCGCCGGGATGATCCGGTCGACGTTCGCGGTGTACTCGTTGTCACCGAACAGCGGCTCGTCGACCAGGTGCAGCCGCCGGTCCAGCACGGTGAAGGCCACCTGGTCCGCCGTGGAGTGCTCGCGCACGGTGCGGATGATGTGGCGCAGCAGCGTGGTCTTGCCGGAGCGGCTGTCGCCGAACACCATCAGCAGCGGGTTGGCGGCGAAGTCGAGCACCACCGGCGCCAGGTCCTCCTCGCGCTGCCCGATCACCACGCGTTCGCCGCCCCGGTGGAGCGCCCCGACCGCGGCGGGCGAAAGGTCGTCGGGCAGCAACCGGACCGGCGGGGCGGACATGCCCGGGTAGCGGGCGTTGATCGCCGCCACCTGGTCCAGCTCCGGCTGGGCGAACAGGAAGTGCTCGGCGGCCATCGTCAGCCCGCGACCCGGCTGGTCGTGCGGGACGGCGTCGGCGGGCCGGCGCAGCGCACCGACCACCCGCACGTTGCTGTCCCGCGCGTCGTGCAGCCGCAGCTCGAGCCGCAGGCCCAGGCCGTCGCGCATCGCCAGCGGCACCTCCAGCCAGCTCGGTGTCGTGATGATCACGTGGATGCTGTAGGCCAGCCCGATGTTGACCAACTCGGTCACCTTGGCCAGCAAGGGGTTTCGGGTGTTGAACTGGTCGGTGTTGTCCCGGCCGAAGGCGTAGATGTTGTCGATGACCAGGAACACCTCGCCGAAGCCGTCGTCGGGCGCCGATCCGTGCCTGTCGCGGAACACCTCCCGCTGTTGCCGGGACCGGAGCAGCTGCTCGATCTCGCCGAAGGTGCGCCGGATCCGTTCGGGCTCCAGCGGCGAGGCGACGCTGCCGACGTGGGCCAGCCCCTCCAGCGCCCGCAGCTGCCCGCCGCCGTAGTCGAGGCAGTAGAACGTGACGTCGCGCGGTGAGTGCAGGCTGGCCGCCGACATGACGAACGTCTGCAGGGCCGTCGATTTCCCGGACTTGGCGCCCCCGTGGATGACCACGTTGCCCGCCGACGACGTGGCGTCGAAAACCAACGGGTCGCGCCGCATCTCGAACGGCTTGTCGATCTCCCCCAGCGGCCAGCGCCACTGCCGTTGCGGCAGGCCGGCGCGCGCCAGCACCGCGGTCAGTCCGATCGGCTCGTCCAGCGGCGGCAGCCACAGCTGCGGCGCCCGCGGCCCGCAGCGCGCCAGCTGCTCGCCGATGGTGGCGATCAGCTTGCGCGGCGGCCCGGCCACGTCCTGCGGCCCGGCCGGAGAGACCACCGTGTCCTGATCCGGTTCCACTCTCCCGGCCGTGAACAGTCTTGGTTCCGGGGCGGCCTGCACCACAAAGGATTTCGCCCGCCGCGGCGGATCGTAGATGCCGTCGACGTAGGTGCTGCGGAACTTGATCGGCGCGGCGCCGGGCGCGGGAACCAGGAAGCCCACCCCCTTGTGTTCCTTACCGGACTCGATGTGGTAGGCGTCCTCCACGCCGATGATCTGACGAGAAACGCTGGGACTGGCCACTTTCAGCCCGATGCGGTAGGAGGTGTTCTTGTCAATGTCCTTGATCTTGCCGACGTCGAGCGTCTGCGACGCGAACAGGATGTGGATGCGGAACGAGCGGCCCTTGCGCGCCACGTAGTCGAACAACTCGGCGTATTCGGGGTGATCGGCCAGCATCAGGGTGAACTCGTCGGCGACCACGAACAGCGTCGGGATGGGCGGCAGGTCGGATGCGCCGGCATCGCGGGCATTCTCGTACTCGGTCACCGAGTTGAACGCGCTGCCCTGCACCCGACGGCCCGCCTCGCGCAGCAGCGTCTCGCGCCGCGCCACCTCCCCGCGCAGCGTGTCGGCGAACCGGTCGGCCAGCGACTTCTTCTCAGCCATGTTCGAGATCACCGCGACAACCTGGGGGAAATCGCGGAAGCTGTCGGCACCGGCCTCTCCCTTGAAGTCGGCGTAGATGACGATCAGCCGGTCGGCCGGATGGGTCGTCAACAGCGACAACAGGATCGACATCAGGGTCTGCGACTTGCCCGAGCCGGTCATGCCGATCATCAGGCCGTGCGGCCCCATCCCGCCCTCGGCCTCGTCCTTGAGGTCGAACATCAGCGGCTCGCCGCTCGCGGTCACGCCGATGGGCACGCGCAGCTCCTCGTCGCGGCGGCGCGGCGCCCACAGCGTGGCCACGTCCAGCTGCGACGCGTCACCGATCCCGAACAGCGTGGTGAACGCCGCGCCGCGGGTGGCCGCCGAGCGCAGCCCGGTGTGGGTGGGGTTGGAGTCCCAGCGCGACAACTGCCGGGCCAGGTGGGCGGCGTCGTCGGCGCCGAGTTGGTCGGCGTTGTCGATGTAGGGCTGCCAGCCGCCGGTCTGCCAGCGTTCGATGGCACCCGCC
>NZ_VMQU01000222.1 GCF_007714205.1 Mycobacterium helveticum
TGCCACACGCTAATTGTCCCCTACCGCAGGGCGAATCCGGCGAAATGACTCACCCAATTACCGAAACATCTTTAAGCTAAACTGCGATCGTCGGATTCTGCCAATGGTGGAACACGAGCAGGGTAACTATCGGGCAGTCACCTCCGCTGAGGTGCCGTGAGCCGATAATCTCCGGTATCTCCAGTATCGTTCAGTGAAGGGATTCCCGGTTAAGGCCGCTCACCTGAGGCAGGCAGAGTAGCTCACGGGCGTTGTCCTGATCGACGGCGGTGCTCACCCGATCACCACCAAGAGATCACCACCTTCAACATGAGAGATCTGCGCCACCGCGACCTTTAGGACCTTACCGGCTATGGGGGTAGTGATGGCAGCTTCCATTTTCATCGCTTCGATCGTCGCGATCGTCTGTCCGGCCTCGACTTGTTCGCCGACGTCGGCAGTGACCGTCACCACGCCGGCGAACGGGGCGGCGATATGGTTCGGGTTGTTACGATCGGCCTTCTCGGCTGCGGGCACGACGGTAGCGATGCTCCGGTCGCGCACCATCACAGGTCGGAGTTGCCCGTTGAGAATGCACATCACGTTGCGCATGCCGCGTTCGTCGGGATCAGAGATGGCCTCCAGGCCGATCAGCAACTCCACACCGCGCCCTAGTTCGACGCGGTGTTCGTCACCCCGGCGCAATCCGTAGAAGAACTGGTTGGCGCTGAGCTGGGATGTGTCACCGTACTTCTCACGGTGGTCCTCGAATTCCTTTGTCGGGCCAGGGAATAGTAGCCGGTTCAGCGCCGCCTGGCGTTCGACGCCCGGGGAGGCCAACGCCTTTTCGTCTTCCGCCGTCAGCGGCTGCTCGCGGTTCGCTGGACGGCGGCCCTCTAACGCCGTGGAACGCAAAGGCTCGGGCCACCCACCGGGTGGATCACCGAGTTCGCCGCGTAAGAAGCCGATGACTGAGTCCGGGATGTCATAGCGGGCTGGGTCGTCGGCGAAGTCTTGCGCGCTGACCCCGGCGCCAACTAGCGCCAAAGCCAAATCGCCGACCACCTTGCTCGTCGGAGTGACCTTGACCAGATGTCCGAGGATGGCGTCGGCGCCAGCGTAGGCGTTTTCGATGTCCTCGAACCGGTCGCCGAGCCCCAGCGCAATGGCTTGCTGGCGGAGGTTCGATAATTGGCCGCCCGGAATCTCGTGGTCATAGACACGTCCCGTCGGGGCCGGAAGCCCGGATTCGAAGGGCGCGTAAACCTTTCGGAGCGCCTCCCAGTAGGGCTCCAGATCGCACACCGCAGCTAGCGACAACCCGGAATCGTACCGGGTGTTGGCCGCGGCAGCCACAATCGACGACAACGCGGGCTGGCTGGTGGTTCCTGCAAGCGGGGCCGCGGCACCGTCGACAGCGTCGGCCCCTGCATGCCAGGCCGCCACGTAGGTTGCCAGTTGTCCGCCCGGGGTGTCGTGGGTATGTACGTGCACCGGGACGTCGAAACGGGACTTCAGTGCCGAGACCAGCGTCGCGGCGGCCGGTGCGCGCAACAGCCCGGCCATGTCCTTGATGGCCAGCACGTGTGCGCCCGCGTCGATGATCTGTTCGGCCAGCTTCAGGTAGTAGTCCAAGGTGTAGAGATTTTCGGTTGGATCCGACAAATCGCCGGTGTAGGACATCGCCACTTCAGCGACCGCACTGCCGGTTTCGCGAACGGCGTTAATGGCAGGACGCATCGAGTCCACGTTGTTCAGCGCGTCGAAGATCCGGAAGATATCGATGCCGGTCGCTGTCGCTTCGGCGACGAATGCCGTCGTGACCATTTCCGGATAGGGCGTGTAGCCAACGGTGTTGCGTCCACGCAGCAACATCTGCAGGCAAATGTTGGGTATGGCTTCGCGCAGGGCTGCCAACCGCTCCCATGGATCCTCCTTGAGGAACCGAAGCGCCACATCATAAGTCGCGCCGCCCCAGCACTCCACTGACAACAACTGCGGCATGGTCCGCGCGATGTAGGGCGCCACCTTGATGAGGCCGCTGGTCCGGACCCGAGTGGCCAGCAACGATTGATGCGCATCGCGGAATGTGGTGTCCGTGACGCCGATACTGGGCGAATCACGCAGCAATGCCGCGAATCGCTCCGGCCCGAGCTCGCTTAGAAGCTGCTTGGACCCTGGCGGCGGGCTCGCCGCCAGATCGATGCCGGGAAGCTTGTCGTGCGGGTAGACCTCGGATGGGCGATCGCCGTGCGGTTTGTTAACTGTGACATCGGCCAGGTAACTAAGAATCTTGCTACCGCGGTCGCCCGAAACGCGCGCGGCGAGTAATTGTGGGCGCTCCTCGATGAACGACGTCGTGATCTGGCCGGCTTTAAAGTCCGGGTCGTCGAGGACCGCCTGTAGGAATGGGATATTCGTTGAGACGCCGCGGATGCGGAACTCTGCTACAGCACGCCGGGCTCGACGCACGGCCGTCGCGAAGTCGCGTCCACGGCAGGTCAGCTTGATCAGCATGGAGTCAAAGTGGGCGCTGATCTCGGCTCCCAGAGTCGTTCCGCCGTCCAGTCGGATGCCCGCTCCGCCGGGAGTGCGATAGGCGGTAATGCGGCCGGTATCCGGGCGAAAGTCATTGGCAGGGTCCTCGGTGGTAACCCGGCACTGCAGCGCCGCGCCGTGCGGGATGATCGAATCTTGGCTTAAGGAAATATCTTCTAGAGTTTGCCCGGAAGCGATTCGCAGCTGGGCGGATACCAGATCGACATCGGTGATCTCCTCGGTGACCGTGTGCTCGACCTGGATGCGCGGATTCATCTCGATGAACACATGGTTGCCCCGCTCGTCGAGCAGGAATTCCACGGTGCCCGCGCCGGTGTAGCCGATGCTTCGCGCAAACACTACTGCATCCGTGCAGATGCGTTCGCGAAGTTGCGGATCCAGGTTGGGTGCCGGTGCGATTTCGATCACCTTCTGGTGCCGCCGCTGCACACTGCAATCTCGTTCATAGAGGTGGATCACATTGACGTGATTGTCAGCCAAAATCTGGACTTCGATATGTCGGGGGTTGATCACCGCTTGCTCGAGAAATACCGAGGCATACCCGAATGCGGATTCGGCCTCACGGCTGGCCGTCTCGATCGCTTCGGGGAGTGCTGCCAGGTCGCTGACCCGGCGCATCCCCCGGCCGCCTCCACCGGCGACTGCCTTGACGAACAGCGGAAATACCATAGACTCAGCGGCTGTTAGCAGTTCGTCGACCGACGTCGAGGGCGCCGAGGAGGCTAGGACGGGCAGATCCGCCGCCCGCGCTGTTGCGATCGCCCGCGACTTGTTACCGGTGAGCTCCAAGACCTCCGCACTCGGTCCGACAAATGTGATGCCCGCCGCCGCGCACGCCGCTGCCAGGTCGGGATTCTCCGACAAGAAGCCGTAGCCGGGATAAATCGCATCGGCTCCACACGCAATTGCTGTCGCTACGATCTCGTCGATCGACAGGTAAGCGCGGACGGGGTGACCCCGCTCACCGATCTGGTAGGACTCGTCGGCTTTAAGCCGGTGCACGGAGTTGCGGTCCTCGTAGGCATAGACCGCGACAGTGGCTATTTCTAGTTCGTACGCCGCCCGGAACGCGCGAATCGCGATCTCGCCGCGATTGGCAACTAGAATTTTAGCTAACATGGTGTTGATGATAGGCCGCGTTCTTGAAGCCGTTGGGTAAACCTCAAAATTTCACGGTAGCCCGAGTTTTCCCCGTGGTGGCTGTTGAGGTCACGAGTTGAGCTTGATTTCCGGTTTCTGGGTAGGCGGCGCCGCCGCGTGTCGTGCGGTGACGCCGGGTTCCTTGGTCCCGGGTTGGCTGCTCCTTCCTTTGGGTCGATTGGACAGGGTGCCCGTGGGTCAGGGGATGGCGCGGACTCGGTTGATAGCGTCGGCGAATTCCTTCGCCCAGGGCCAGGTTTGGGGGACCCGCAGGATCAGGTAGCGGGATCGTTTGACCAGGCGGGCCGCCGCGTGCAGCAGCCGGTAGCGCAGGGTCGCCGGTTCGGCTTTGGCCAGCGGACCGTCCAAGAGCAGCAGCCGCATCCAGCACAGCAGGTCGATGGCC
>NZ_VMQU01000223.1 GCF_007714205.1 Mycobacterium helveticum
CCGCCGATCTATTCGCTGCCCTGTTAGTCTCGAGTGATCCGTCGGTGTTGCGACGTTGAGTAGAACCCACCCCGTCGTCAACACCTCACACCTCTGCCGCGTGGACCGGCCCTAAGTCATTACGTCACGATCGGCGGTGCCCTTGCCGCCGCGAGTGTCCTCACGGGCAAGACACTGCGAAAAGACCGCGCTTCGGCTCCATCACCGCGAATCGTGCGTCGGGCACGGCCACTCGGATGTCGGTGGAGCTCAACATCTCGAATCCGCCCGCCACGCAAGTGCCGTTGACCGCGGCGATGATCGGCTTGTACACGGGGAAGCGATGCAGGACGGCGTGGATTGCGTCGAGCTTGTCCAGAGAAGAATCCGGTTATTTCCGCCTGCATCCTGCGAGTCCGAGGCGGTCGGCGGCATCTCGCTGCCAGATGTCAAGACCCGGGTGTGTGCCAAGTGATAGGTCGACGGTTCGGCGTGTTCGTTGGTCGCCTGTCTACCGGATGGTCATGAGGCGTTCGGTCGGCCCGGTGCCTGTAGGTGAGGGCGGGGTGGCAGCCGCGGTGTTTCTGTGGGACGGTGCGGCGCTCGATTCGATGCGGCTGCGGCCGGTGCTCATTGCGGCGATCCCCTCTTCGGGTGCGTTTCAGTAGATCTGCATATCAGTACGCGGATCAATGAGGGGTCCTGCACTTGGGCCCAAGGTGAGGCGCGGCACCCCTCGCGCGTCGTCGGCGATGAGTTGCCGGCGGGCGTCTGCTGAGGCCCTGTGTTGGGGACGGTCTAGGTGCACGCGGCGAGGTGTGACTGCTGATCGGACTACGCAGGGAGCGATTTTTGGCCAACAGCGATACTGAATTCTAGGAAGAAAGGTTTCTGCAGATATCGGGCACCAACCGAGTAAGTCTAGTTTGCTGGCACCTTGAAACTCTGATAATCGTAATCAAGTCAGACTCTGGCCTGAATGATTCACGTTGTGCTCGATATCAGTAAGTACGCAGACGCGAATTGGCGCATGTCAGTACACCAGTACATGGTTGTTGAACTGCTGCAATATACGATTGTAGGTGTGGAAGTCAGTGTCTACTGAAACACTGAATTTATGAATATGAATCACTTTGCAAACAAGGTAGCCCAATTGGCTTGACGCTCACTTTCTGTAGTAGCTAAGCTGCATTGCATAGCCAAAGTTCATACAGCTGGTGGCATTGCTATCACCAGTTGTGGGAATCCAGTTGTGGGAATGGAGGTGAGCCCCATTACCACCTAAGTGACTGTGCAACGCACGACAAGTGCGCCGATCATAACGCGATCATCTAATGATCCATGAATTCGGAGGGGAACATGACTTGCAAGACACGACGCCGCGGTATCACGATCAAGCTCGGCATGGCCGCAGGTGCAGCTTTGGCCGCCGGGCTCATCCCGATAGCCAGCGCGGGCGCTGCCTGGGCGGATGAGCCAGACCCAGGGATCACAGTTGGGGGCGGCGGGTCTGGTGGAGTGTCCACCCCGATCGGTGGGGGCAGGGCGTCGACCGGCGGGTCCGGTGCTTTCAACGACAATGGCGGCGGCTTCGGTACTGGCACGTCGGGCGGTTTGACCGGTCCGGGCGGCGCTGGGAGCGGCGCTTCCACCGGCGCGGGCGGTGGTTTCACCCTGCCGGGATTGCCGGGATTTTGAGGTAGGCACCGCAGCGGGAATCGACATTTGACTGGCGTGGCCGCTAGCCGCGCAGCAACGGATGTCGACATGCGGGGCAAGCGGATGACGCACCCCGAAGCCTCGGGAGAGGACGTTTGCTTGGTGATTGGGACCGGTCGCCCGAGTCGCGCACATCGTGGCCGGGCGACCGCTCGTCGGCGGGTATGACGGTCGGCTGCCGAACACGCCTGGCGCCTGAAGCGGCCACCCATGATGCCGAGCATGAAGTGTTGGTGCGCGCGCCCAGTCGCAAAGTTCGTGATTGAGGCGTGACGGGCGGTCCACCACGCAACGCACGATGTCTTGCGGTCACCATCTTCCACCATCTTCGAGCCAGCGCCCGTTCACATCCGGCCACCAGGTCGGCAACGGGTCGCGGCGGGCAAGGCGGGCGGTTCATCGCGCTGCGCGGCGCACCAGACAGCGCGGTCGCCTGGCGTTTCTGCCGCGCGCTCGCAACGCCGTGCTGCGCCGCTTCATCGAGGCTGCAGTGCGCTTCATCGCGTCGATGAGGTCCTTGGCCTCGCCGATCGATTCCAAAATGGCCACCCGAGCTTGGCCGGCCTCCTTAGTCAGTGGTGTGCCCAGGAGCTGCCAGTCCGAGCGCAGCCAGTCGCGCGCCGCGCTGAGCGCTGATCTCACTTCGTCGATGCAGGCGCGGGCGTTCTCGAATAGTTCGGGACGAGTTGGCAGGTCAGCCATGGGTTGTCCTTTGCGGCGGGTTGTAGCGGGAAGCCGTGGGAGTGACGGCCGGCGAGGTTTTCACCAGCCGGCGTAGGCAAGGGGCAGGTCGGCGATGACTTGTCGGCGTGATTCGTCGAGGCTGGCAGCAATGTCGCTGAGGCCATTTGCGCCAAGTGATCGCAAGAGTTCGCCGCCGGGCTCAGAGTTGTAAAAGCTCACCATCGCCGCAAGGAACATCGCTTCGCCCGAGGACAGCCATCCGATAGCTGATCGGATCTCGTCGACCCTCGGCGAGAGATCCCACTTGCTGGTCGCGCTGTCCGGGGAAGTCTGGCCGTCGGCGAACCATCGGGGACCGGCGATCTCTACACCGCGCTGCCACGCTTGAAAAACGGTCTCATCATAGAAACGTGCTGACATGTGTTCTCCTCCTGAGCCGTTCATGAGTTTCTTCCAGGTGTGACAATCGTTATCCCGAGGGCACGGGCGGCGTCGCTGAGTCGACTGTCATAGGCGACCATGGCGGTCAATGGTGCTGTGGATGCGGCGATTTGAGCGGTGGCCAGGTGTATCGCATCGAGCGAGCGCAGCGCCGGATCGGGGTAGGCGGCCGCGGTGGCGCGGATGACCTGGTCGATTTCGAACCGATCCAGTCTGGCCAGCACAGAGGGGACAGCAGATAAGCCATTTGGGGCGACTGCGCGGATGGCTCTGGGGAGCTCCACTTCAGCCAAGGCAGATGTTATCCAACGTGTTTCGGTGCGTTCATCGAGCCAGTCAGCTAGAGCATCAGATTCGACTTCGATCCGGATCAGCTTGACCAGAGCCGAGGTATCCAGGTAGATCACCGGCTAATACCTTTCCTCGGCGCGCAGACGTTGCAATAGCGCGCCGGCGTCGAGATTGTCGTGCATCGGAACGGTCGGCCGCGGGGCTGGGCCGGCCAGCGTCGCCGGTTGCACTCTGCCGGCAGTGATCAACGCATCCAGTGGGCCGGCGGTAGCGGGGATTATTCGGGCGATGACTTCCCCGCGCTCAGTAAGCGTGATCTCTTCGCCACGCTTGACGCGGGCCAAGACCTTTGCCGTCTCTTGGTTGAGCATTCGGAGAGGTACTTCACTCATACCAATAATGTACTACATAGTTGTACTACATGCTATGGTGGCGCAACTGGGTGGGTTTCGGAGCGCCGGCGGCCCATGTCCACACGCCCGCCCCCGAGAATCAACCTATCGACGAAGCCGTTCAGGAACTCCGCGCCGGCCTCGTCGTCAGGCTCGCGGCCATCGGTGCTCACAAAGGGACCTATCCGTCTCTAGCTGCCTTGTCAGCTCAATTCTCACAGGTGGGGCAGAGATATGCGACGGTCAGCGCGTGGTTATACGGCCGAGCCATTCGCTTGATGCCGGCGGTCTGCGGGCGGTGCCGCTCAGTCAGTGCCGTCGTCCCGACCATTGGTGGCGCCAGCCACTCGGCCAACCTAGCCTTGACCTGCTCCGCCTGCTCCCGACTGTGGCACATGTCGTTTGCCATCTTTCCGAGTGTTACGCGGCAGGGGAGAAGGTCAAGTCCAGGGACGTGGTGTACGACGTCGTCGTGTGATTCTTCGACTTGGTGGTTTAGGCGGTCAGTGCCGCCG
>NZ_VMQU01000224.1 GCF_007714205.1 Mycobacterium helveticum
ACTTCACTATGCAGAACGTTTGCGCATTCATACCCTGACTCGACCTTTCGTCCTTGACCACCTCGTCCACGATGATCCGGCAGCCGATTTGGTTGCTGTCGCCCTGCGCGACGATGTTGACGCTCACCGAGGGCAGCGTCGAGGTAACCGAGAGCGTCCAGGGCAAAGGCACGTTGCTAGCTTTCTGGGGCTGGGCATTGATGTCCAAGTAGTTGATGTTGGCCACCGTCCCCGGGGGACCATAAACCTGGTAAACCACGCGCTTGGGATTGAACGGCTTGATCTCATCGGCGATGCCGCTGGTCATCGGGCGATTGTCGTGGACGCCGAAAAAGGTGCGAAGCCGCAGTACGCAGAAGCCCGCTACCGCCACCACCGCCACGATGACCAGGACGATCCACATTTTCTTCATCGCAGCGCCAACGTGAATCCTCCCCAGCCAACCATCTCCCGCTAGTTGGGCGCCCCACCGCCCGTTCGACTGGCTCGATCGCAACTTAGCGTTTGGCGCAAAGCCATTGCCGGCGGAAGGCTGCGCGGTCTCGCCTGGTTCCCGGCCATCGACAAGGTTGGCATCGTTTTCACCGGTTGCAGTTCGCCAAGCCACTGCGTCCTGGTCTCCTTTTCTGTTCATGAGGTTTCAGAGATGAGGCCGATGCACCTGGCGGTCAGCAGGCGGGTCAAGGCGGACGCGAAGCCCAGATTCCACTCGGGCGGAACGACTTGCGCGCCCTTTGCGTAGACATCGGTGAGCCGCTCTGGCGGGTTGGCGTCTGCCAGAGGGTGGCCACCAGCGAGTAGGCGGCCAACAGCATATCCAGTGATCCCGAACGGCCGAGCGCAGGCAACGAGCTCTCAATTGCGTCGGCGGGGATAGCGTCGCGGCGGTCCTGATCCGCTTGACCTCGACAACCCGTTCGTCGTCCACCTCGTGCTGCGACCGGCGTCTTGGTCCGCGCCGCACTTGAAGCCCTGCGCTACTGGCTGCTCTATGTTCCACGACCTGCGCGATGGGCGGATTATGCGCTGTTCTTTTCCGGCGCGGTGGTGAGATGACGGATAAACATCGCCACCTCCTCAACCGCGCGAAGCGCATCTGGGTTGACGTCGAAACCGAGCTGGAACATGTGCATCGCCTTGTGCCACTGCTGCACCCACACTGGTACGCCGTGAGCCCGCAGCCGGTCGGCCAGCGTGAGGGTGTCATTGAGCAGCATCTCGTGGGTGCCAACCTGGAGCAAAAATGGGCCAAGGCCATGCAGATCGGCCTCCGACGGCATCACTGGCGCCGCCCGGGTGCCGTTGACAGTACCGAAGACGTCATAGAGGAACTTCACCGTCATGAACGGAAACATCACGTCGCGATGGTCTTTGAGGGCCCGGTACTTCAGCCCCATATCCGACGACGTCAGCGGTGACATCAGCGCCTGACCCGCAGGCACCGGCAGCCCGCTGTCGCGGGCGGCCAGTGCGGTACCGGCAGCCACCATGCCACCGGCCGAATCTCCTGCTAGCACAATGCGATCCGCTGAAAAGCCGAGCGACATAACGTAGCGGTAGGCGTCGAGCCCGTCGGACACGGCATCCTCAAGGCGGGCCTGCGGGGCCAGCCGGTAACCGACATTGAATACCCGCGCGCCGGTCTCTTGGGAGAGCTTACCGACAAACCGCCGATGCGAATTGAGACCCAAAGTCACCAGCGCCGAGCCGTGGAAGTAGACGATAACCCGGTCGGACTGGCGGGCCGTCGGGAATACCACCCACTCGGCCGGACACTGTGGCAATGCGACGGGGGTCACTTGAGTTCCCGCCGGTGGCGGCACCACGCGCAGCGGTTTGTCGATGACGTCAAGGCGTGCACGCTGCAACAGGTGAGGACTGAAACGGTTGATGACTATGCCGATGACGGTCAAGGTAGCGAGCACTGGGCGCGCGAAGATAGCCGTCAATAACGCCAGCAGGCGCGACTGCCAGCAGATGGAGCCGAAGTGGGCGCTCGCGGGCCGATCCCGCCAATCAGACGAATTCACAGAGCCAACGGTATCAGGTACCGCATGTATTAGATACTATCTGTATGGGGTCCGCTGTAACGCGCGAAGGAGTGAGGACGGTAGCGGTCTGCACGTTCGACAGACCCCTCGCGATCGGACGGGAGGGGCCCAGATCGCCGACTTCACAATGCTAGCCTCGAGGTTTCATGTCGTTGGGGGTTGTGACGGCGTGTAATGCACGGAAGCGCCTGTCCTGCAGGGAATTCTTGGGATTGCTGAAGTCTCAAGATCCTCAAGCAGGAAGGCAACTCCGTAGGTGAAGCGTAACGCAGTTGGTGGGCTGGTCGTCGATGATGTCCGCGAGTCGTTGGTGACGTCATCGGGCGCGGCGATGATGAACGAGACGATCCGGGTTGCGGGCCTGGGGCTTGTCCTATCGAGGGCGCTGGGGCCGTGGCGGCTGGCGCGGGCCCGCCATGATCCGGGCAAGGTGCTGCTTGACGTGGCGATCGCGGTCGCGCTCGGTGGTGACTGTTTGGCCGATGTGGCCGCAGTCCGTGCGCAGCGCGACTTGTTCGGAGTCGTGGCCTCCGACCCGACTGTGTCTCGGTTGTTTGCGGCGTTGGCCGTCGATGACGCCACCACCGATGCTGCGGTCATGGCGCTGCGCTCGGCACACGCTGCAGCCCGTGACCGGGTCTGGTCACGGCGTCGGCCGCTGGCGGGAACACCGGGAACACGAGAGGGTGGGCAGGTCATCGTCGATATCGATGCCACCCTGGTGGCGGCGCATTCGGATAAGGAGGGCGCTGAGGCGACCCACAAGATGTCTTATGGGTTCGCCCCGATGTGCGCTTTTGTCGACCATGGCGAGCACGGCACCGGAGAAACTCTGGCGCTGGACCTACGCCCGGAAAGGCCTCGCCGTTCAATAGTTCTGATCACATCACAGTGCTGGGCGCCGCGCTGGAACAACTGCCCGCCGCCGAGCGGGGCCAGGTGCTGGTGCGCGCCGATGCCGGCGGGGCGTCTAAAGCATTCCTGCATCACCTCACCGACGCCGGATTGCACTATTCCATCGGGTTTCCCGCTCACGGCCCTGTCCAGGCCGCGATCGAGACGATTCCCGAGCAGGCTTGGGTGGCTGCGCTCGACAGTGACGGCGCACCTCGTGAGGGTGCGCAGGTCGCCGAGCTCACCAACTGGATGCCGACCCCGGTCAAACCCACCCGTTCGCCGGCCAAGTACGGCCCCCAGGAATGGCCACGCGGGATGCGAGTCATCGCCCGCCGTGAACGTCCTCACCCCGGTGCCCAGCTACGGCTGACCGACCATAACGGCTGGCGAATCACCTGCTTTGCGACCAACACTCGCGGAACCGGCTGGACGCTGCCGACCCTGGAAGTGCGTCACCGCCAACGCGCCCGCGCCGAAGACCGTATCCGCTGTCTGAAGGACACCGGCCTGCGTAACCTGCCTTTCCACAGCTACCGGGCCAACCGGATCTGGCTCGAAGTCGTCGCCCTGGCTGGCGACCTGATCGCCTGGACTCAAACCCTGGCCTTCGAGCGTCATCAACCCGCCCGCAGCCAAGATCGATCTCGTGACACGGACGGGTGTGATTTGTGATGAGTTTTGGGCGGTGGTCGAGCCGTTGATGCCGTCGCATGACGGTAAGCGAGGCAACAGGTTTCGTGATCACCGGCTGATCCTGGAAGCGATCGCCTGGCATTTTCGCACAGGATGCCCGTGGCGGGACCTGCCCGCCGAATTCGGGCCGTGGCAAACAGTGTGGAAACGCCATCACCGGTGGTCGCTGGACGGCACGTACGACGAGATGTTCGCCCGGGTCGCGGCCTCGTTCGGGTTCGACGCCGACGTGCACGCCGACATCGAAAAGCTGTTATCAGTCGATTCGACCAACGTGCGTGCCCATCAACGGCTCTTCGTAATTCAGAGTGCATTGACAAGTTGGTGGAGTGCTCCGCTGTGTAGTAGTGAGCGCCAACGGTAGTGG
>NZ_VMQU01000225.1 GCF_007714205.1 Mycobacterium helveticum
GCCACCACGCCAGACACCCAGATCACGCCCTCAAATTGGTCCTGACCTCGTGAGACGTGACTTTTCCGGGACCCTGGGGCCGCATAGTTTCGGGCGCATCCGGTCGATGAGGTATCGGTCGACGACGCCGACAAGCCCCGACGGCGAGGGTGATGTCGTCGTCGGTGCGCACGGTGAACACGGTGCCGCGCTGGGAGAAGTGCAGCCCGAGGCGTCGGCGCGGGCTATGCGGGCCCGGTTGGCGGTGTTCACCGGCGCGGTTCCATCTCGGCGGCCGCAGCGGTGAGGCCTGCGGCGAGGTCGTGCGCCTGCGCGGCCCTCATGTCTTCGGCTTGCGCTGAGAAGATGCTCAGTTCAGTGCGGCCGGTGCCGAACTGAACACCGTTCACGCGCAGCGAGGAAACAACTCGCTCCGCATGGCAAAACCACCCGCTTCCCGAGTTAATGCCCGGACCGCCGTGTTGGGGCCGAGTGGGCGCGGGTCGTCTAAAGACTTGACCTTCGTTGTCGGTCCGCGCCGATACGCTCGATTGATGGACCACGAGCATCATCAATGGCTGGCTGACGTCAACCGATCCATCGTCGAATCGTACGAGCGCGACCAAGAAATGGCCCAGCAGCCGAAGAATATCCAACGGATGGGCCATCGTGTCGAGTCGCGCTGGCAGCAGGTGCTCGTGGATTGGTTGCCGCCGCAGTACGCCGTCGAAAAACGCAAATATCTGCTCCTCGAGACCGAGGATGGACCGGCGACAACCAAGGAACAGGACCTCGTCGTCTTCCACCCGCACTACCCGATGAATCTCCGAGATCGCGACAGCGTTCTGGCCTCAGGTGTTGCGGCGGTATTCAGTGTCAAGCGGACGATCACCCGCCAGGGCATCGCCGAGGCGTACGAGGACGCAGCAGTTCTTCGAGCTGGCATGAAGATTAGAGAAGGGACGCCACGGGACCATCTAGCGCCCCCAGTATTTTTTGGTCTGCTCGGCGAATCGCACGACTGGAAAAGCGCAGAGGATCTGAAGGAGAAAATCAGAAAGCTCGCTGACGAGTTCGATCACCAGGTGAAGGTCCCGCGCGAGGGACTGGACATGCTGTGCATCGCGGACCTGGGCTGCTGGGTCCGATCGACGTCAATCATCAAAACAGAGACCTGGCAATCGATCCAAATGCCAGTTCCGACGCCAAAAGGAACTAGTTAACTTCGTGGCCGCCATGGGCGCACAAGACATAGTGCTGTCAGGACTGCGCCACGATTACAAAGACCAGCAGCCACTTTCGGCTGTCACGCATTTCATCGGATCGCTATGGGCGAAGCTTGCGATCAACGATCTGGCTCTGCGGCCGCTGGCCGATGGGTTTCGGATCACCAACACCTTTTCGCAGACAGGAGGCCTCGCGTTCAAGCGTTGGACGCTCGCCGAGCTCACCACGCCACGCATCGTCGACGGCGTCCGTCGGAACTTCATCCCGAACCGGGACTGGCAATACCTCTACTAACTATGGTCGGATTGAGCATCGTATGCGGGCATCGGTTAGGTAAAGTCCGTAAATGGTCCGGTGCGGCGATACGGGGTGAGTGATGGTTCAATACCGCAAGCGTAAGAAAGTTGGGCCTTTCCAGTTCACCATCAGCCAGAGCGGCATCTCGTCGAGCATCGGTGCCGGGCCGCTCCGGTTCAGTCTCGGTGCGGATGGCAAGGTCCGTCGAACCATCCGCGTTCCGGGTATGGGAATTCACGACACGAAAGTAGTTGGCGGACGGGCGGAAAAGCGGGACAGGTCCGAGCGCCCTACTGCGGAGCCACCGCCAGATCCCGCTTTGGGGGTTGCGCAAAGCCCGAAATTTATGAAGTGGTACGAGACCGAGGCGTCCAGAGACTTCCAGTGCTGGCAGGCGGAGACCAGAGACGGGCGGGTTTATGTCGCGGGTCGCCGTCCTGGGCAGGAGTGGGACGTACGTGAGTGCAACTCTGACGGCACCGAGGTTGGGGCGCCGACCCTTTGCCGGACCTTTGACGACGTCAAGCGCGAGGTCGATGAGCGGGAAACGAACCGCCGCGCCTGAGCCTATGTTGCTATGCGCGGTTTCGCGCCCAGTGCTGAAGCATTTCCAAATCTGCCCCAGTTATGGTGCTAAGCACCACCACTGGTCCAAAGATTCGCGGTGGCAGATCCTCGCTGGTCATTTTGCCGACGGCCCTCAAGTCGTCATCATCAATGCTCATCGACCTCTCTCACCACGCGCTTGCCGCGGCGGCGCGGATCTCGTCGTCGTCGACCGCGGTGTACCTTTCCGTGGTGGCGACCGACGCATGGCCCAACAAACACCTGCACAGCCGCAGATTACGGCTGCCGCGGTAGGCGCGGGTGGCGAAGCGGTGCAGGTAGCCCTTCGATCATCGGCGCCCACTGCGCCGGGGGCGGCCAGGCGGTCGCAGTGCGTGATGGCGGCGTCGAGCATGTCAACGAGCTCGCGCGCGCGGCCCGCGCGGAGCCGGACCGTGTGCGAGTGTGGTTCGACGATCATTCCGCGTCCAGCGCGTCCAGCGCGTCGAGCTCGGCGACGGTTTCGGCCACGGCGGCGGCCAGCTCGCGCAGTACATCGACGGTCAGCGGCGCATCGGGGACGTGGACCCAGACCAGGCGTTCGATCCGGCCGTCGAGGTACTGCGAGCCCGCGATCCTGATCGTGATGTCGGCAGCCGGATCGACGACGCGTGCTGTCCCCTCGAAATCGAGCACCGGTGCGTCGTTGGCGAGGTTCCATGCGGCCGTCAAAGCGGCCGGCCGGCAACGGGAAGTTGAGGTAAGCGATACTCATTTTCTGTCGAACTCCTTCATTCGTGATCTAGTTCGGCCATTCCCCCGGGGCCGGCCGATCCGGTCGCCGGGGCCTTACTTCTCTCCGTCCTATCTATGTGTTCGGGCGAAAAGTCTTCATGGGGCGGGTATTCGCCGTAGGTGCCGCGGTCGTCGCCGGCCAGTGTCCATGCGTGTTGTTGATCGGCGCGGGCGATGATCGCCGCGAGACCGGCTGCCTGCGCGGCGCGCCGCCCGTCCCGCGCGTCGAGGCGGCGGTCTAGCCAACGCACGAACCACCACAACACGGTGCCCGCCGCGGCCGCGACCAGGAGCAGCCATCCCCACCGGATCAGCCACGCCAGCAGCCACACCAGCAGGCCGACCCCGACGAGCGCGCGCATCGCAGGGCTACGGGTGCGCGACCGGGTAGCAGACCGTCGTGTACGGGCTGCACTGCAGCTGGTTGTTCGGCCAGGTGTACGGCGGCACTTCCCACGTCTGCTGCTGCTGGCCGTTCCACTGCGGCTGCCCGGTGCAGTTCCAGTCGCCCTGGAACAAGCACGGGCCTTCGGCGCGTGCCTGCGGGGCGGCCACTGCGCTAGCGGTCAGCGCCGCGGCGATCATTACGACCACGAACGTTGTCCTCATTAGGGTCACGCCCAGCCGGCCACGAAATGAATCGAGACGACTTCATTAGGCGAAATGCGCATCGCCGGTAACGCCTCTTCTGCGAAGTGGACCATCACGTCGTCATCGACAGGGAGAACGCGCTCGATCAGCGGCGCTGTCCGGTCGGATTCACTGTCGCGCCCGAGGAACGCCCAGTACACGTCGGAACCGCGTTTTTGCAGAGCCGCCACTTGCTCGGCGAGGTACCTGGCTTCTAGGCGGTGTGCGAAAAGCCTGTTCGTCGGCCGCTCATCCGGCTCGGAAGCGGAGTGGCCAGTGGTCATGGGCGGACCTTCCTGGTTGGGGGGAGATCCATCTTGGCACCAGGCACCGACAATTCGGTCTGCTCAGGGTGTGCGACAGATTTGTAGGTGAATCGGGGTTGATCTTGAATGGAGCTGCTGGATTGCTGGTCATGCGGTGGCTA
>NZ_VMQU01000226.1 GCF_007714205.1 Mycobacterium helveticum
GAGCGGGGCCGTTCCCATCACCAGATCATCGTCAACACCAATGACGCCATCATCATCATCGAAAGTGCCGCTCAACAGCAGATTTCGATAAAGAGGCCGCGATGCTCGATGCGCTTGCGTACATGAAAGCAGCACGCTCATATGGGATTCCGGCTGCACTGGAGGTGTCACAATCCGGGCGCGGAGCTCACGTCTGGATCTTCTTCGCTCATGCGATCTCGGCATCGGTCGCCCGCAGCGTCGCTACAAGTTTGCTGGGTGAGGCATTTCGCCTGCGCGGGAGCATGCATCTGAGTAGTTATGACCGCTTGTTTCCTTCCCAGGATGTGCATACCGGGCGAGGCGTGGGAAATCTGATCGCCGCACCGATGAACGGTAAGCGCCGTCAGCACGGCACCACCGTCTTCCTCGATCCCGCCACTCTGGAACCATTCGAGGATCAGTGGGCCTACCTGTCGAGCATCGCCCGATTGTCAACCAAGGACGCGACCGCGTTGGCGCGCCAACTCCCCGATCCACAGATCGGCCACAATGTCCGACGTCTGCAGCTACCGACGTCGTCGCGCATCATCCCGCGGCCGGCGGCAATCGGGCGCGCCAACGTGCCCGCCGCAGCACCTGGGACACACCACGATTCCTATATAGCTACGACGAAACCGCCGGCGGTGATCTGGTCCTCCCCCGCGGCCTCCATGCTCTGCTGACCGGACTCGTCGAATCGGCCGACAGCACGCTACGCGTCGACGACAAACGTATCCTCGGTCAGCCCCACACGCTCACCTGCAGCACGCCGTTGCGCACCGTTCAGACGACCGCACTGCACCAACTCCTCGAACAGGAGACCGGCGTCCTCATCGCACCACCGGGCACCGGTAAGACGGTCATAGCCTGCGCAGCAATCGAATCACGGTCTACCTCGACCCTGGTCCTGGTCGATCGCAAGGCTCTGGCCGATCAATGGCGTGACCGGATCAGCAGCCACCTGAGTTTCGCATGTGGTCAAATCGGCGGCGGACGATCGAAAACCACTGGCATCCTCGACATCGCGCTACTGCCAACACTTGCCCGTCGTGACAACGTCGAAAGCATCAACGCCCACTACGGATTCGTCATCGTGGACGAATGCCACCACGTCGCCGCCAGCGCATTCTTCGGGGTCCTGAACCGCATCGCCGCGCGGTACTGGCTTGGCTTGACCGCCACCCCAGAGCGCCGCGACGGGCTCGAAGACCTGATCTATTACCAACTCGGATCACACCTCGTGGCCATTGACCAGCCCAGTATCGGACAACTCCCGGTCGACGGGTCCGATCTCCTGACACCCCACCCAGTTTTGCACCTGCACCCGACCGAATTCCAGTACTGTGGCGACGCCGATCCCACCGCACCCGGTGGAATGGCCGAAATCTATCGAGCCCTCGTCGCCGATCACGCACGGCTCGACCAAATCGTGGCCGATATCCTGACCGCCGCCGAAACCGGCGCCAACATCCTGGTGCTCACCACATGGGTCGATCACCTCAACGGGATCACCGACCGGCTACGGACCGCAGGAAAGACCGTCACCGTCCTCAGCGGCGGCATGAAGGCTCGTGAACGCCGCCAAATCGCCGACCAACTTGCCATCCATACGCCCGACTCGGATCCACTCCTGATCGTCGGCACCAGCTCATTCATCGGGGAAGGCTTCGACTGCCCAGCCCTCGACACACTGTTCCTGGCCGCGCCGATCACCTTCAAGAACCGGCTCGTCCAATACATCGGCCGTGTCACCCGGCCCTACCACTCAAAGACAACCGCAACCGTGCACGACTACCACGACGAGCGCACCCCTGTTATCGCCTCATCGCTGAAGAAACGAGCTCCCGGCTACATCAAGATGGGCTTCCCTGACCCGCGCAAGATGATCCGATAGAACTGCGCGCCACCCCACTTGACCAGCGGTCAATTTCGGCATCTGGACAGCGACCTCAGCCGAGCCGCATAACGTGCACAGGCGTGCATGGCGTGTGGTCGAACTGGCAGAAACTCCCCTGCACGAGTCCATCGAGCGCGCCGCCAGCACCCGCGTGTGGTCCCCAGGGCGGTTTGTACCTCACGCAACCGTCACGGTTGAATATCGACGTCATCGCAGGTCAAGACCCATTTCACAAAGTCGGGCTGACAGGATTTGAACCTGCGACCACTTGACCCCCAGTAAATTGCGGTAGGGCGTTTCCGCAGGTCACCGCCAGCGGCGGGCGTCGGGGTGTCCGCGCATAACGTGCACAGAAGTGCAGGTCGTTCACCCTCGCGGATGAGGTGTGGCCCCAAAATGGTCCCCAACCTTCTGTTCCGAAACACCTCCGGTCACAGTGTGGGTCGTCTCGCTCCATCGACAACCTCATCGTCTAAACCCTTGAGCGCCTCTAAGCCAGACGAGGATCCCCATCCTCGTCGAGAATGATCCGCCGGTCACCTTGTTGCAGAGCATCGAGCGTGAGGTCGATCTCATGCACCGCGAGATCAGAAATACGGCAAACCAGGCCGAGCACGATGATGCGGTCGCGACCCGCGCACAACCCGACGAACTCCGGGTTCGGCGCGACAACGAACGCTAACTCCCAGCCGATGGCCTCGCCCACTTCGCGGGCGCGTTGATCGAGCGCAGTGATGTCATCTTTGGTCAGCATCGACCCACCTCATCCATGATCATGACTCTGATTCTGCAACCCGCTGCCGACAAGTGCGGTTGTGCAGAGGCGGATGGTCAACTGGAGGGCAGGCCCAGCTTGTCGAAGAACGCTCGGTTCCGCTCGGTGGCTGCGTTGACCAGACGGTCGAAGCTCATCACCTCGATGCAGGCCTTGTACGGCTCGTTGAATCCGAAGTAGCCGAGTCCGTCGTGGGTTGTTGACCGGAATTCAAGATGAGGATGATTGCGGCGTTCTCGGTGAGGACGATTGGCGCGGTTCGGTGTTCACGGTGACGCTGTGATGCTCACGGTGTCGGTGCCGGGCCCTGCAGTGCTGTTCACGGTGCCGGGCGGGGGTGGGCGTGCAAGATCGTCGGCCCGGTCGGTTCGGTCCGGGCGATGTGGCGGTTCAGGTTGGTGCTGCCAGAAGCCGGCCCTGGGCGTGCAGGCCGATCAGGGTCCACAGGGGGTCGGTCAGGCCCAGCCGTCGGCGGGCCGCGTGTGCAGCTGCGGCTAAGACGGTCAGCGCGTCACGCAGCGGGTTGGTGGCACGGGGCAGCCGGTTGAAGGCGTCGGGGTCGAGCCGGATGAGTGCCGCGCTGCCTCGCTGGCACAGCCATTGCAGATGAGCGTCGCTCATGGCGCGGCGCAGCCAGCGACGCACGGTCGACGGTGAGCGCTGGAGTTCGTCAGCGATGCGGCGATGTCCTTGGCCGGCGGCCTTGCTGGCCAAGGCGGTGCCGATCACTTCGGTGGTATCGGCCAGGCGTGGCTGCACGCTGGCCGGCAGCAGAATCTGGGTGCCGCCGCAACAGATGCATCGTGCCCGCCGCGGGCGCACCTCAAGGGCCTGGGCGCCGAGGCTGCGGACGCGCCGGCGGCGGCCATGGCCCCACCGCGTGAGGGCACCGGCGCACCCCGGGTGCGGACAGTCGATCTCTCCCGCGGCCAGGGCTCGCTCGGCCCACTCCACGGTGCGGACGACGATCATCGGGCGTTCGGGTGGGCATGAGACACCAAGGTGGTCTACCACGGCAGAGCCGGGAAGGGGTCATCTCGTGTTGGCCGTGGGGCATGAAACCGACGCTGGAGCCTGTCACGATTTCTGTGTAAGTCAGAGGTGATTTGACTACGAGTTGTATTCTAGCACAACGGGATTCGACCCG
>NZ_VMQU01000227.1 GCF_007714205.1 Mycobacterium helveticum
GGTGCCCGCTGCGGCGTGTCGCTGTGTGAGGTGGTCGGTGAAGAACGCTTGCAGGGTCGGCGCGAGCAGGCTCATGGCAGGTCTCCCAGGACGTCGGCGAGGCGGTCGCCGGCCACCGCCAGCAGTTCGGGGGATGCTTGCAGATACCAGTAGGTGCAAGCAGGGTTCGCGTGACCGAGAACGCTCGACAGCAGCGGGAGTTTCGCATCGACATCGACGCCTTGACGGTGCCAGTCGAGGAGTTGACGCACGGCCAGACTGTGCCGCTTATGGGGAATTCCCCATAAGCGCCATTATGCGGACGGCCGGGTTATGCGCCCTGCCAGGGTGATTCGGCTGGTGGGGACGGTACCGGTGGTGGTTTCGTCTGCATAATCCTGTCGGCTGTTGGGGTCAGCGTGCCAGTGTGTCGAGCCAGCCGATCAGGGAGGTGTCCGAGGTCCAGTCCGGCAATGCATCGGGGGTGAGTGGCTCGTAGGCGCTTTCGATCGCTTTGCGTTTGGTTTCGGCGTCTGCGCGAGCGTAGATCTCGGTGGTGGACACGTCGGCGTGGCCGAGCAGGTCGCGGATGTAGATCAGGTTGACGCCGGCCTGGATCAGGTGCATCGCTTTGCTGCGCCGCAGGGTGTGGGGTGTGACCGGCAGTCCGAGAGCCCAGCTGGGATCGCGTTTGCGGACGGCCCGCACGTGGCGGGTCAGGAGCTTGGCGACGCCGGACCGGGTCATCCTGGAGTGGTTGGGTCCGTGGAACAGTGGGTCGGTGTCGGTGCCGAGGCCGGGGTGCGGGTCGCGGTGCTCGAGGTAGTCGGTGACGAGCCGGGCGGTGGGGCCCATCAGGGGCAGGTAGCGGATCTTGGATCCCTTGCCGCGGATCGTCACTGTCATCGGGTCGGAGCCGCGGATGTCGGCGACGTTGAGGTCGCAGAGCTCTTGGACGCGGGCGGCGGTGTCGTAGGCCAATGCGAGTAGGACGGTGTCCCGGATAGCGCGTGCGTTGGCTGTGCCGGGTTCGGCGAGCAGCGTTTTGATCTCGTCGCCGGTCAGGTGCCCCAGGTTCGGGGCCGGGGTGTTTTTGTGCCGGATCGCCAGGACTTGGGTGAGCTGGTCGAGGCGGTCGGGTTTTTCGATGGCGGTGTAGCGGCAAAACGACTTGATCACCGCGAGACGCTGGTTGCGGGTGGTTGTCGAGCAGCCCCGTTCGGCCTGTAGCCAGTTCAGGAACCGCAGGATCCGTGGCCGGTCGATGTCGGCCAAGCGCAGTTTCTCGGGCGGGATGTGTTCTGCGTCTTTGAACCAGGTCAGCAGCAGCTTGATCGCGTCCCGGTAGGAGGCCACGGTCGCCGGCGAGGCGGCGCGTTCGCCGGCCAGGTGATCGGTGAAGAACTTCGCCAGCCAGCGCCCGGCCAGATCCGGGGGCGGGGCAGGCCGCGGGCTCACGGCTGCTCCTCGAGTGGGGCGGGGATGACGTAGCCGAACCGGAGTTGGGCTTTGGCCATCACGTCGGGGTAGGCGTCGGCGGTCAACCTCAGGTAGTACTGGGTGCCGCGAAGGTCGGCGTGCCCCATGTAGCAGGCCAGGTAGGGCAGCATCACACTCAGGTCGGCACCACCTGCGGCCCAGCGCCGCAGGTTGGTTACCGCGAAGCCGTGGCGCAGCGAGTGCGGGTGCGGACCGCCGGTGAAGTGGGCGATGCCGGCGTCGGCCAGGTAGCCGCGAAACCGCACGTATATCGTCGCCTGGTTGATCGGCCTGCCCGCGGCCCTGCTGTAGAACACGTAGTCGCTGTGCTCGGGGGCTGGATGGGCGGCCGCGGTGTAGCCCTGCAAGGCAGCGGTGAGCCGACCTGTGATCGGAATCCTCCGGCCCGCACCGTTTTTCGTGTCGCGGATGTGTAGCGTCGCGACGCTTGTGTCCACGTCCGACAACCGCAGGTTGAGCGCCTCGGAAACCCTCAGGCCGGCGCCGTACAACATCCGGAACAGGACCGGGTCGACCAGCGCCTTATTCGAGTAGGACGACATGGGCTGGGTGTCGATCGCGGCGAACAAGCGCCGCACCTCGTCGTCGGTGAGCACATACGGCGGCTGGTGTTGCGCGTCACTGATCTTGCACATGGTGGCGTCACTGTCGTTGAGGCTGGTTTGGGTGTGATTTGACCCCTCCTGGTGGTGTCGGGCGGGGCTGTCGGTGGTCGCGGTGTCGTGGTGGTGGTCATGGTGTCGCGGGCTGGAGGTCGTGGTTGGTTTCGGTGACCGCGGTTCGGGCGCTGGCCTCGTCGATGAGGTTCTTGTCGGCGGTGCAGGCGGCGATGAGGGCTGCGATGGCGAGCCGGTTGATACCGCGGGGTTTGCCGCGGCTGGATTGGTGGATGAGCGCGATGGCGTCGTCGGTGAACAGCGGATCGGATCGGCCCGTCAGTTGGAGGTGGTGACGTAGGTAGCCGGCGGTCTCTTCGCTGGTCATGCCGGTCATGGTGCGGCGCACGGTGATGCGTTGTTCGAGCGCGGCCAGGGTGCCCAGCGCCATTTTGGCGGCGAGGGTGGGTTGGCCGAGAAGGATGGTGGCGAACGGGGATTCGGTATCGAGCCGGTGGTTGGTGAGCAGTCGTAGTGCTTCGAGGGCATCGTGGCAAAGCAGATGGGCTTCGTCGATGCACACGATGGGAACACGACCGCGTTCGGCTGCTTCGGCGGCCAGTGCGTCGCGGGCTTGCGGGACCAGGGAGGCGTTGTGGAAGCTGGGCCGCCCGCCGAGCGCGGAGACGATGTGGTGGTAGATGCCGCGGGCGCCGACGGTGGGGTCGGGGATGTAGATCAGGTGGTGGCGGGCCGGTTCGGCGCGGTCGATCGCCGCGCGGGCGGCGACGGTCTTGCCGACGCCGACTTCGCCGGTGATCACGGTGATGCCGCGGGTGGCGATGCCGTAGCCGATGCGGGCGGCGGCTTGGGCGTGATCACCGCTGCGGAACAGCATGCCCGGTGCCAGGGCACGGCCAAAGGGCATGGTGGTGAAGCCGAAATAGGATTGGATTTTGTCGAGCATGATGGTCCGTTCCCCGGGGCTGGCCCGGTGGTTGAGGTGAATGGTGTTGTGGGTCAGGTGTTTTCCTGGTCATCCTGGTCATCCTGGTTGTGTTGGGTTGGTTCGATGTCGTCGCCGGCCAGGGCGAGGTAGTTGATCGCCTGGCCCACGTCGGCTTGGTGTGCTTGTTCGAGCAGGTGCAGGTAGTCGATGCCGGTGGCTTCGACGGGGGTGGTGGCCCCGGGTTTGATCGCGGGGTGGGTGTGGCGGCCGATGGTGTGCGGTACGGCTCGCCCCATCGGTTTGCCCTGGTATTCAACGTCGATGGTGGTCAGGTCGAACGGGGTGAACAGCAGGTCCACGATGCGCCCGACCAGAGCGGCGTCGACCTGATAGCGGTTACCGTGCAGCGAAATCGTGGCGGTGGCAGTGACTCTGCGCTGCTCACGCCATAAAAATGCCCGCCGCAGCAGCGCTGTATCCGGTCGCGGCGCCGGGGTGCGGCCCTCGGCGTGGTAGCGCGCTGCCGGGGTGGCGCCGGTCTCGGAATGCACGGCCCGGTGATACTGCTGGTGGCACCATGCGGTGAACAACCGGTTCAGCTCATCGAGCGAATCGACTCCGCCGGCGGCTTCGATCTCGACCAGGAATTG
>NZ_VMQU01000228.1 GCF_007714205.1 Mycobacterium helveticum
CCGTCCACACCACCGGGCAACCGGCAACCCATCCCCACCACCGCGATCGGCTCATCACTGCGCACCACCGAATCCCCCGACTCGACCGCACGGTTGCCGGCTTCCGGGTTGGTCAGGAACTCGACGAGGTCGTCGATCGTCGGGTGCTGCCACATCTCCACGGGCGATATTGCGCGACCGGCCAGTTCGGCGAGTTCGCCCGACAGCACCACGGCGGCGCGGGAACCGACCCCCAGGTCGGCGAACGACGCGTTCAGGTCGATGTCACCACGGTCGCAGCCGATGTTGGTGACGAGATAGTCGATCAGCCAGCGCCGCAGCTCGTCGGCAGTATGAGTGTTCGCCATCACGCGGACTCCACACTGTCGAACAGCGCGTCGAGCACACTGTCGGCCGGCGTGGCTGTTTCCTCCGTTTCTTGTGTCGAATCAGTCTGTGGTGCAATCTTTTTCGCGAGAAATGCCGACAACGAGGCGATCGTCGGGTGGTTCCACAGCATGGTCGCGGACAGTTGCATCCCCGCGAACTGCTCGACCTCTCGCCGGATCGACATCGCCATCACCGAGTTGAGTCCCAGCTCCGCGAACGGCCGGTCCGATTCGAGTTCGGCCTCCGTGAGCCGGAGTTCGCGGGCCAGGACCGTGCGTAGCGCGGTCTCGAGTTCGCGCAGCAGAGCGGCGCCGGTCCACCCCGACCATGCCGTGGCGGGCGCCGGCGTGCGGCGCCCGCCGGTGTCGGCCGACGTCATCGGCGCGATCACCGCCTGCGCGACGTCGTGGCGCGCGACGTAGTCCCAGGCGGCGAAGGCCTCGCCCGGGCTGACCGGTCGCGACCCCAGCCGTTCGAGTTCGCCGATGGTGATGGCCGCGTCGGCGGCGAAGCCGAGCCCCTCCCACGCCACCCAGTCCAGGCTCAGGGCGTGGCAGCCCTGCCGATGCCTGCTTCGCGCCAAGCAGTCCAGGTAGGCGTTGGCCGCCGCGTATGCGCCCTGGCCCGGGACGCCGAAAACCGTTCCGGCCGAGGCGGTCAGGAAGAAGAAGTCGAGCCGGCCCGGCGGGAAGGCCAGGTGCAGCGCCTGCGCGCCGGCGATCTTCGGCCACATGACCCGCCGCAAGGTGTCCTGCGCCGTCTCGGTGAGCAGCCTGCTGTCGGTGATGCCGGCGGCGTGGATGACGCCGCGGATCGGGGGCGCCCCGTCCCGATCGCGCCTGGCCAACAACTCCCGCACCGCCCCGGGCGAGCCGACGTCGAGCGTGACGGCATCGACCGAGACGCCCCGGCGCTCCAGGTCCCGGATCGCGGTGACCTTGTGCCGCGCCGCCGGATCGTCGCTGCCGTCCCAGTCGCGGCGCGGCGGCAGCGGGGTGCGTCCCGCCAGCACCAGGCGGCGCGCGCCGCGGTCCGCGAGCCAGCCGGCCATCAGCAGTCCGAGCGCCCCCATGCCACCGGTGATCAGGTATGCCGCGTCGGGCCGGCACCGCAGCGGTCCGCGCACCGGTTCGCCGGCGACGGGAACCATTGCCGCCGAGAGATATTCGTCGTCGCGCAGCGCCAAAATCCGCCTGGCCGGGTGGGACAGCGCCTCGGTCAGCCGCACGGCGCGGTCGCCGGGGTGGTCGCCGGCCGCGAGGTCGACCAGCCCGCCCCACAGCTCGGGGTGCTCGGCGCCGATGACCCCGGCCAGCCCCCACAGGCCGCTGTGGCGCAGGGCCTCCCCGGAGCCCGCCTCGCGGACGCCGCGGGTGAGGATCCACAGCGTCACCGGATCGTCCTCACCGCGGCCGGCCAGTTCGCGGACGAGGTCGGTCACCTGCGACGCCAGCCTCGCGGCACCCTCGATATCGGCGTCGCCGGCCGCAGGACCGGCGAGATAGACGACGTAGCGGGCCTCGGCGAGCCCGGCCGGCGCGTACCCGGCGGCGGCGAGCCGGTCGGCCAGCCCGGTGGCGTCGGCGCCGTCGCCGCCGACCACGGCCAGCGGGCCGGGCGCGGCCGCTGCGTCCCCGTCGGCATGCCAGGGGTGCCAGTCGATCGCGTGCGACAGCGATGCCGGGTCGCTGTCGTGGGCGCCCGCCGCCGAGCCGGACTCCACGTCGGTGTAGCGCAGCGAGCGGACGTCCGCGCACATGGCGCCATCGGGTGTCCTGACGACGAGGTCGACGACGACTTCGCCGGTCGCACCGGGCAGCCGGCGCATCTCCGCCACCGCCCGCCGATCGTTGACAGTGGTTGCCAGCCAGAGACTTTTGACCGCGGAGGGGACCAGGAGCCGGGGGTTGTCGCGGTCCACCAGGCGCGCGGCGTGTACGGCCGCGTCCAGCAGCGCCACCACCGACGGCTCGGCCGGCTCAGCCAGGCTGATGTCGGCGACGACGCCGCCGGGGGTGTGCCGCAACGCGTCGATCGACCAGGGGAACGGCTGGCCCTCGACGCCCCACTGCTGGAAGAGCTCGGTGGTCGAGCGGGTTTCCGCTTCGCCGGCCGGGGCGCCGGCCGGCTCGGCGCCGTCGGGCGCGGACGACACCGGCAGGCCGCCGGCGTGCCGGACCCAGGGGGCGTCGCTCGCCGCTCGCGACGACACGGTGACCGACTCGTCGGTGGCGAGCACCTGGATCGCCCGCGGCCGGTCCACGACGATGGGGTGCTCGAACCGGACGTCGGACACCGCCGCCGCCCCCGCTTCGCGGGCCGCGGCCGACAGCGTCTGCAGCAGCACCGACAACGGGACCACATCCACGCCGTGCAGGCGGTGACAGCCCGGGTACGGCTTGGTCTCCGGCGCCAGGTTCGCCTGCCACAGCCAGGCTGCCGTCGCGGCGAGGTCGATGCGCGCGCCGAGCAGCGTGCCGGGCGCCGGTGCCGCTCCGGCGGCGGCCGGGCGGTCGGCGGGAGTCACCCAGTGCCGGGTGTGCTGCCAGGGCGTGCTCGGCAGCACCGGGGCGGGCCCGCCCGGGTGGTCGGTGGCGGGCGGTGCGACGGTGTGGGCGGCGTTGCGGTTGGTGTGGAAGGTGAGCGTGTCGTCGGTGTCGCGGGCCAGGGTCCCGAGGCTGTGGTGATGGACGTCGGCCAGGGTGTCGCTGATCGCGTAGGTCAGCACCGGGTGCGGGCTGACTTCGACGAACGTGCCGTGCTCGGCGCCCGCCTCGGCCACCGCCTGGGTGAAGCGCACCGGGTTGCGCAGGTTGGCCGCCCAGTAGTCGGCGTCGAACGTCGGCGCCGCGCCGGTCGTCGTGATGATCGGGATGCTGGGCCGGCGCGGCGCCAGATCGGCCAGCGCCGCACGCAATTCCGGCAGGACCGGGTCGATGATCGGATGGTGCGATGCCACGTCCACCTCGATGCGCCGCGCCAACCGGTCCCGGGCGGCGACCGCCCCGATCACCGCGTCGACCTGTTCGGGCGGGCCGGCGACCACCGTCTGCCGGGGTGAGGCGTAGACCGCCAACGTGAGCTGCGGGTGCTCGGCGACCAGCTCGGCGGCGCCGTCGGGGTCCAGCTCGAGCAGGGCCATCGCGCCCTGCCCGGACAGCCTGGCCATCAGCCGCGAGCGGGTGGTGATGACGCGCAGGCCGTCGCGGGGGCTCAGCGCCCCGGCGACCACGGCGGCGGTGACCTCCCCCATCG
>NZ_VMQU01000229.1 GCF_007714205.1 Mycobacterium helveticum
TATAAGTTACGTGGAATCAGACGTGTGTCGGTCGGTGAGGATCGCTTCTCGGCCCCGTAGCGTCACGGATCAGCTTTGTCGGGCGACGATGGGTCGGGGATGACTGTGGCGCTGGTGGAGAAGTGGCCGGTGCTCGGTCGGCACGATCGGGCAGTGGAGTGGCTGCAGATCTGGACCGATCTGGGGCGTGCACCGCGAACCATGGATGCGTATGCGCGGGGCTTGGCGGAGTATCTGCAGGTCTGTGAACGGGAGGGGATCGACCCGCTCACCGCGACCCGGGCGCAGGTGGCTTTGTTCGTGCGGGAGTTGACATCGCGGCCGAGTCGGCGCGGCACCAACGTGGTGGCGCTGGACTCGGGGGCGGGGCTGGCGAACGCGACCCTGCAGCAGCGCCTGGTGCCGGTTCGATTGTTCTACGACTTCCTGGTCGAAGAAGGCGTGCGTGAGTCGAATCCTGTTGGCCGGGGCCGCTATACACCGGGTCGGGCGTCTGGCAGTCGGGCGAGCGCGCTGGTGCCGCGGATGGTGAAGCTGCCGTGGATCCCGAGTGAGGCCGATTGGCTGAAACTGCTGGGCGTGGTCGCCGACGAGCCAATCCGGAATCGGGTGATGCTCGCGCTGGCCTACGACGCGGCGCTGCGGCGGGAGGAGTTGTGCTCACTGCGCAGCGACGATCTCGACCCGGCGCACCGCACTCTGCGGGTGCGTGCGGAGACCACCAAGACCCGCCGAGAACGGGTGGTGCCGTACTCGGCGCCCACGGGTGTGTTGCTGTCGCAGTACCTGGCGCACCGGGCGACGCTGAGCCGGGCCCGGGGTGGTTTGTTCCTATCGGAGTCGCACCGCAACCTCGCCGAACCAATCACGTTGTGGACGTGGTCGAAGGTGGTGCGGCGAATCGCGTTGGCGGCCAACGTTCCTCGGTTCTCCACCCATACCACACGGCACCTGTGCTTGACAGACTTGGCCAGGATGGGCTGGGAGCTGCACACGATCGCCACGTTCGCCGGGCATCGCAGCACCGACTCCACACTGCAGTACATCCACCTGTCCGGGCGCGAGTTGTCGGCGAAGCTGAACTCCTCCATGGTGCAGATCCACGCGTGGCGCATCGGCATGCTCACCGGACCCGGAGTCGGGCAGGACGCACCGGTATGACCGTCGTCGCGGCGGCGCAGCGTGCCGCCACCGCCACAAACCCGACGGTTAAAGGTCTGTCCGGTCACAGGCGCTGGGATCGCCGGATCGCGTTGAGCGAGAAGGAGACCGCGGCGCTGCTCGCAATCGGGCGGCAAGGACTGCGCCGCAACAAGGCCGTGGGCATCCCGCGGCGAACCGCGCCGCACTGGCGTGCGCTGACCCGGCTGACCGAGCCGCTGGAGGCGGCCGTAGCTGGGTTGCATCACGGTGATCACGTCCGGTTCCGTCGCGCCGGTAGGCAAGCGGCGGCGATCGTGTTGCAGCACTGCGCCGACACCGGCCGTAGCTGGTGGGGCTGGACAACGTGGGAGTGGGCGCGGCTGTGCGGGGGCAGCGCCCGCGAGTTCGTCGCCGCGCAGTCGCTGCCGACCGACTCGACGGTGCGACCGTTCGTGGTGGCCCTGGCGTATCTGCTCGGCGGGTTCACCGACTTCCATCACCTGGGCATGTTCAACCGACTTCACCTGGCCTGCTTGATATTCGGCGAGCCCGCGGTGGATGAAGCGATGTGCTGCGCCGAGGAGGTGCTCAACCGGTGGGGATACCACATCAGCGAGGGCACCAGCAGCCGGATGCGGGGCGTGTTCAGCCAGGCCCTGCTGCTCAACCGCAGTCCCCGGCTTGAGGAACTGACCACGACGGCGTTCGACGCGCTGCGAGCGCATCCGGCGACCGACGGGCATCAGGGGTCGATGCTGTATGCGCTGCAACGGGTGGTCGCCGAGCTGGGTCACTGCGATCCACCCGTGCGCACCGGTTACAACCACGCCCGCGACATCGAAGGCGCCGACCCAGTATGGGCCGAGTGGATCGAACGCTGGTACGCCACCTCGACGCTGACGCCGAAGGTGCGCAGGGTCATCCGCACCATCTTGGCCAAGACCGGCCGCTGGCTGGCCGTCGAGCACCCGCAGACCACCGACCCTGGCCAGTGGACCCGAGCGACCTGCGCCGCCTGGGTCGCCGCTGTCGACAGAATGAGCGTCGGGGACTGGGTCCAACGCCGTGACGCGCTCGGCGACCGCGTCGGCGAGCCGGTCTCCCCGCGCACCAAGGCACACAACCTCACGGCCACCCGCACCTTCTTCCGCGACTGCCAGGAATGGGAGTGGATCCCACGCCGGTTCGACCCGAACCGGGCACTGGCCCTGCCACGCAGCATCGCCGCGCTGATCGGCACCAACCCGCGCGTCATCGCCGACGACGTATGGGCGAAACTGCTGTGGGCGGGGCTCAACCTCGCTCCCGCCGACCTGCCCGGCAACTCCGCCAACACCTTCTACCCGATGGAGCTGATCCGTGCGGTCACGCTGACCTGGCTGTTCTCCGGGCTGCGCAGCGACGAGATCTCCCGGCTGCGGGTCGGATGCATCCGCTGGCAGCACGACGGCCTGCCCATCGCGGGCGACTCCCGCGACATCCTCGCCGAGGACGCGGTCTGCCTGCTCGACGTGCCAGTGCACAAGACCGGCACCGCGTTCACCAAGCCCGTCGACCCGATCGTCGGCCAAGCCATCGAGGCCTGGCAGGCATTGCGGCCCGACCAGCCGAAGCGTTTGGACCGCAAGACTTCCGAGCGCGTCGACATGCTGTTCTCGGTGCGCGCCCAGCCCGTCGCCAAGGAGTACATAAACCACACCATCATCCCAGCGCTATGCGGCAAGGCCGGCGTCCCCACCACCGATGTCCGCGGCAACATCACCAGCCACCGAGCCCGATCCACCATCGCCAGCCAGCTCTACAACGCCAAGGAGCCGATGACGCTGTTCGAGCTGCAGGCCTGGCTGGGGCACCGCACCCCGAACACCACCCAGCACTACGCCAAGATCACCCCGCACACGCTGTCCAAGGCCTACTCCGAGGCCGGATACTTCGCCCGCAACGTCCGCGCCATCGAGGTCCTCATCGACCGCGACGCCGTCACCTCCGGCGCGGCCGCCGCCGGCGAACCCTGGCAGCACTACGACCTCGGCCACGGCTGGTGCACCTACAGCTTCTTCGAGCAGTGCCCGCACCGGATGGCTTGCGCCCGTTGCGATTTCTACACCCCGAAAGACTCCACCAAAGCCCAGCTGCTCGAGGCCAGCGGCAACCTCCAGCGCATGCTCGCCAGCATTCCGCTCACCGACGACGAACGCGCCGCCGTCGACGACGGGCACACCGCCGTCGCCGCACTGCTCGACCGGCTCGCCGACGTACCCACTCCCGCTGGACCCACCCCGCGCGAGCTCGGCACGCCTGCGACCGCGACCATGCTGCCGATCGCGCAGATCCGAACCGGGAAATCCTCGTGAACTTGACAATTTTGATTCCACAGAAT
>NZ_VMQU01000022.1 GCF_007714205.1 Mycobacterium helveticum
AATCGAACACAAGCGAACCTAACCCACATCACATAACTTGACTCAAAAATCCGGCTTCGCCGGATCTAGCCAACTAGCCGACCACCTTGATCGTCACTTCGTCGAGCGCGCCGTAGGCGGCCGGGTGACTGCGCATCCAGTCCTCGCTGAGCACGACGACTTCTGCACCCGAGGCCGCGATCTGCCGTTCCAATTCCCGGGCGGACGGGGACCCGAACCGGCACAACACCCGCAGCGGTGTGGCAGTCGCAGTGGTCTGCGCGGCAAACGTCTCCAGTGCCTCGGCCGCGTCGGTCATCCTCGCGATGTCGAGGACCGCGTTGGCGCCGAGTTCGAGTGGAGTCGAGTCGTCGGCGGCGTCCAGGTACTGCGCGAGGAGGATTCCGCCGGCCGGACGGTCTGCCAGCGCGTCCTCCGCCACCCGGATCATCCGTGCGGTCAGAGCGTTAAGGACGTCGTCGACCATGACGAGCACCGGATAGCTCTGTCCGGTCGCCGGTGCAGCTTTCATAGCGGCGTCGACGTCGCGTTGTACTGCGTCGTCGGGGTAGATGCGGCGCAGTAGCGGCTCAGTCATCACCGTGGTGATCAGCGCCATCACCACCATCATCGTGAACATCGAATTATCCAGGACGCCAACCTGTTGTCCGACCGTCAGGATCACCAATTCGGTCAGCCCGCGGGTATTCATCAACACCGCGATGGCGGCGCTGTGCTGGAAGCTCATCCGCTGAATGCGGGCACCGGCGAACGCTCCGCAGAATTTGCCGCCGACCGCCACGGCGAGAATCAGCAGCAGTTGCCAGAGCAAGCCGGAGTCCTTGAACAGGCGCAGGTTTACCCCGAAGCCGATGGTGACAAAGAAAATCGGCAGCAGCAAAAGTACGCTGATCTGTTCGAGTCGCTCGAGGATGTCCCGCCGCAATGCCTGCGCACCCTTGTGCGGCATTATTGCGCCGAACAGGAAGGCACCGAAGATTTCGTGAATGCCAATCCTTTCGGTGATGAAGGCGGACAGCAGCAGGCCGGCCAGGATCACGGCGAGCATGTCGGGCGTGATACGGCCGGTGCGCTTGTGCCGGTTGATCATTCGAGCGAGCAGCGGTTTCAGAACGACAACCAGCCCGGCAGCGAAAGTCAGGGCCAACGCCATTGTGCGCACCGCCGAAAGCGCGCTGCCTCCTTTGAGAACGGCGGTTACCAAGGCCAACAAGGTCCAGGCCAGTATGTCGTCGACGGCAGCCGCGGAAAGGGCTAGAACACCCACTGGAGTGCGGTTCATTTTGCGTTCCAACAGTATTCGGGCCAGCACCGGGAATGCGGTGATCGACATGGCCACACCCATGAACAATGCCAGGCCCACCATGGGTACCGCTCTGCCGTGCACGACGTTGTGAAGGGGGTAGAGATCGAAAGTCAACAGAGCGCCGAGCGCGAAGGGCGCAACGATCGACAGGATGGATATCATGCCGGCAGCTCCCTGGCGGCCCCGGATCAGCGAGAAGTCGAGCTCCAGACCCACGATGAACATGAAAAGCACCAGTCCGAGCTGACCCAATATGCCCAAGTACGGCAGCACAGCGCTCGGGAAGACGTAGGTTTCGACGTGATGGGGCAACAGGTCGAGAAGGGTAGGGCCGAGCGCAATTCCCGCGACGATTTCGCCGATCACCGCCGGCTGCCGGCACATGCGCGCTATCCTGCCGAATAGCCGCGCGAGCACCATGATCATCGCGACGTCGAGGAGCACATACGGAAAGACGTTCGTCACGGCGAACAGTGGACCATATGGACCTGGCTGACGCGAGCCGAATCATGTTGCGGTCAACGCGCTGTCACCGTCAGGCCGAGCGCCCCGTCGGGCTAGCGCACCGTTCGGTTGCGCAGCCGGTCCAGCACGCCGCGCACCGCGTGTTCGGCGGCCAACAGGGGCGAGATCAGCGTTTCACCGGCTTTGGCGATGTCGTCGATCCGTTCGACGATGGCATCGATGGGCTGGAGCAGCCCGATCAGCCACTTGGCCAGGTCGTCCAGGTCGGAGAGCGTGCCGTCCAGGTGGTTCAGGCCGCTGTTCATGCGTTAGCCGGTGGTGTTCAGCGCCGTCAGTGACCTACTGGACTCTCTCCAGGACGTCCTCGACCTGCTCCACCGTCTTGTCGGCGTTGAGCGCCGCGTGGGTGAGGGTCCTGATCCGGCTCCGCTCCAGCGGCCCCCCGCGGACCGTTTTGTCTGCCATGAGGGTGATTGTCCGCCGTCAGCCCGGAAGCTTGGACGCGGCCGCCTCGTCGAGCAGCCACAGCGTGGTTTCGAGGCCGACGGCGCCGGCGGCCGGGACCGAGGCGGCGGGGGCGCCGCCGATGGCGGCGGCGACCGCGTCGGCCTTGGCCTCGCCGGAGACGATCAGCCAGACCTCGCGAGAGCGCCGAACCGCGGGCAGCGTCAACGTGATTCGCTGCGGTGGCGGTTTGGGGGAGTTGTCGACCGGGACCACCATGCGGGTGGTCTCCCGCACCGCCGCGGTGTCCGGGAACAGCGAGTTGACGTGGCCCTCGGGGCCCATGCCCAGCAGGTGGACGTCGAAGGTGGGCACCGCCTGCCCGGGTTCGGCGTTGGCCGCCAGCACCTGCTCGTAGGCCAGGGCCGCGGCGGCCATGTCGTCGCCGAACTCCCCGTCGCTGGCCGGCATCGCGTGCACGTTGCTGCACGGGATGTCGATGTGGTCGAGCAGCGCCGCGCGCGCCTGTCTGTCGTTGCGCTCGTCGTCGCTTGCGGGGACGTAGCGTTCGTCGCCCCAGAACAGATGCACCTTGGGCCAGTCGATCCGGTCCGCTTCGGGGCCGAGCCGCCGCAGCAGCCCGATGCCGTTGCTGCCGCCGGTCAGCACGACCAGCGCCCGCCCCCGGGCCGTGACGGCGTCCCGAACGGAGCCGACCAGTCGCCGCGCCGCGGCCTCGATCAACTCCTGGGTCTGCGGGAAAACCTCGACGACGGTATTCATGCGTACTGCACCCTGCCTATCCCCTCCAGAGCGGCGAAGTAGATCTCATCGGGGTCCAACCGGCGCATGTCCTCGGCGAGGCACTCGCGGGTCTCCCGGCGCGCCAACGGAACCAGGGCGTCCGGGCGGCCGGTCCGGCTCAGGGTCGCCGTCGTTCCCTCCTGCGGACGGCTCAGGGTGATGGTCCCGGTCGGGCGCCGCAGCTCGACCTTGAGGTCGCCGACCACCCGGTGCACCGGCCCCTCGATCCGGCTGGCCAGCCACCCCGCCACGAGGTCCAGCGCGGGCTCGCTTCGCAGACCCGAGACCAGGGCCGACTCGATCGGCTCGTACGGCGGCTGGTCGAGGGTCGAGGTGAGCAGCGCCCGCCAGTAGGTGATCCGCGCCCAGGCCAGGTCGGTGTCGCCGGCGGTGTAGCCGGGCAGCCGGCTCTTGATCGCCGACAGGGGGTCCCGCCCGTTGGTGGCGTCGGTGATGCGCCGAATCGCCAACTTGCCCAACGGGTCCCGGGCCGGCACCGCCGGCGCGATGTCGGGCCACCACACCACGACCGGGATGTCGGGCAGCAGGAAGGGGGTGACGACGCTGTCGGCGTGGCCGGCCAGCGGCCCGGACAGCCGCAGCACCACCGTTTCGCCCGCGGTGGAGTCGCCGCCGGCCCGCAGCTGGGCGTCCAGCCGGGCGTCGGAGGCGTCGGCGTCTCCGGCCATCACCACCAGGACCCGCATCGGGTGCTCGTGGCTGGCGTCGTTCGCGGCGTCGATGCACTCCTCGAGCAGGGCCTCGTTCTCCGAGGCGATGATCAGCGTGCCGACCCGGCCCATCGTCACGGCGCCGACCTGCTCGCGCAGCTCGTCGAGTTTCTTGTTGACCGCGTTGGTGCTGGTGTCGGGCAGGTCGACGATCATGGGCGCCACTCCTCAGCATCGCTGCGCTCTGCATCGTCGCCGGCGCGAATCATGGCCGCCGCCATTCCCGGCCGGTCCTGCGCAGCATCTCGAAGGCCGACTCCGGGCCCCAGGTGCCCGCCGGGTAAGTGTCGGGTTTGCCGTGGGCGGCCCAATAGTCCAGCACGGGATCCAGGATGCGCCAAGCCAATTCGACTTCGTCGTTCACCGGAAACAGGGACGGCTCACCGAGCAGCACGTCCAGGATCAGCCGCTCGTAGGCCTCGGGCGAATCCTCGGCGAACGCCGAGCCGTAGGAGAAGTCCATGTTGACGTCGCGCACTTCCATCGCGCTGCCCGGCACCTTGGAGCCGAACCGCAGGGTGATCCCCTCGTCGGGCTGGACCCGGATCACCATGGCGTTGGTGCCCAGTTCGTCGGTCATGGTCGCGTCGAACGGCAGGTGCGGCGCGCGCTTGAACACCAGCGCGATCTCGGTCACCCTGCGGCCCAGACGTTTTCCGGTGCGCAGGTAGAACGGCACACCGGCCCAGCGACGCGTGTCGACCTCGAGGGTGATCGCGGCGAACGTCTCGGTGGTGGAGTCCTGGGAGAAGCCTTCCTCGTCGAGCAGGCCGACCACCTGCTCGCCGCCCTGCCAGCCGGCCGCGTACTGCCCGCGGCTGCTCGTCTCGTGCAGCGGCTGCGCGAGCTGGGTCGCCGAGAGCACCTTGATTTTCTCGGTCTGCAGCGCCGAGGGGTTGAAGCTGATCGGTTCCTCCATCGCGGTCAGTGCCAGCAACTGCATCAGGTGGTTCTGGATGACGTCGCGGGCGGCGCCGATGCCGTCGTAGTAGCCGGCGCGTCCGCCCAGCCCGATGTCCTCGGCCATGGTGATCTGGACGTGGTCGACGTAGTGGGAGTTCCAGATCGGATCCCACAGCTGGTTGGCGAACCGCAGCGCCAGGATGTTCTGCACCGTCTCCTTGCCCAGGTAGTGGTCGATGCGGAACACCGACTCCTCCGGGAAGACGGCGTTGACCACGTGGTTGAGGTCGCGCGCGCTGTTCAGGTCGTGGCCGAACGGCTTTTCGATGACCACCCGGCTCCAGCTGCCGTCCTGGGCGTCGGCCAGACCGGACCTGCGCAGCTGGTCGCAGACCACCGGGAAGGACTTGGGCGGGATCGCCAGGTAGAAGGCGTGGTTGCTGCCGATGCCGCGTTCGACGTCGAGCTTCTCCAGCGTCACGGCCAGGCGTCCGAACGCGACGGCGTCGTCGAATTCGCCGCGCACGAAACGCAATCCGTCGGCCAGCCGCTCCCATATCGACTGGCGGAACGGGGTGCGGCAGTGCTGCCTGACCGAATCGTGGACCACCCGCGCGAAGTCGTCGTGGTCCCAGTTGCGGCGGCCGAACCCCACCAGCGAGAAGGTGGGGGGCAGCAGGCCGCGGTTGGCCAGGTCGTAGATGGCCGGCACCACCTTCTTGTGGGCCAGGTCGCCGGTGACGCCGAACAGCACCATGGCGCACGGTCCGGCGATCCTCGGCAGGCGCTTGTCGTCCTTGTCCCGTAGCGGATTACGCCACTGTTCAGCCTGGGCGCCACGGCTCATTTGTCGGCGGAGCCCAGTTGTTTGCGCGTCTCGGCGAGCAGCTGAGTCCAGGCGTCCACGAACTTCTCGACCCCCTCGTTCTCCAGGACCAGGAACACGTCGGTCAAGTCGATGCCGACCTTCTCCAGGTCGTCGAAGACCTGCTGGGCGGCCGCGGCCGTGCCGGTGACCGTGTCGCCCTTGACCTGCCCGTGGTCGGCGACGGCGTCGATGGTGGGCTCGGGCATGGTGTTCACCGTGTGCGGAGCCACCAGTTCGGTGACGTAGAGGGTGTCGGAATAGTCGGGGTTCTTGACGCCGGTGGACGCCCACAGCGGGCGCTGCACGCGGGCGCCCGCGGACTCGAGCGCCGTGTAGCGCCCGCCGCGCTCGAACACCTCCTGGTAGGCCGCGTAGGCCAGTCGCGCGTTGGCGACCCCGGCCTTGCCGCGCAACCCCAGCGCCTGCCCGGAGCCGATCTTCTCCAGCCGCTTGTCGATCTCGGTGTCCACGCGGGACACGAAAAACGATGCCACGGAATGGATCGTGGACAGGTCGTGGCCGGCCTCGCGGGCCTTCTCCAGCCCGGCCAGATACGCGTCCATCACCTCGCGGTGCCGTTCGACGGAGAAGATCAGCGTGACGTTGACCGAAATCCCCTCCGCCAGAGCCGCGGTGATGGCCGGCAGGCCGGCCTTGGTGGCGGGGATTTTGATGAGCAGGTTCGGCCGGTCGACGATCTTCCACAGTTCGACGGCCTGCGCGATGGTCTTTTCGGTCTCGTTGGCCAGCCGCGGGTCGACCTCGATCGACACCCGGCCGTCGACGCCCCGGGTGGCCTCCCACACCGGGGTGAACACGTCGCAGGCGCTGCGCACGTCGTCGGTGGTCACGGTGCGGATCGTCGCGTCCACGTCGGCGCCGCGTTCGGCCAGCTCGGCGATCTGGCCGTCGTAGGCGTCGCCCTCGGCCAGCGCCTTCTGGAAGATCGACGGGTTGGTGGTCACGCCGACGACACTCCTGGTGTCGATCAGCTCCTGCAGGTTCCCCGAGTGCAGCCGCTCCCGCGACAGGTCATCGAGCCACACGGATACGCCCGCAGCGCTGAGCGCGGCAAGGTTCGGGTTCTGAGTGGTCATGGAATCGCCTTCTCTCAGTTGTCCACTACCTGTTCCGCTGCGGCAGCGACGGCTTCAGCGGTGAAGCCGAATTCACGGAACAAAGTCTTGGCGTCGGCGGACTCGCCGTAGTGTTCGATCGACACGATCTTGCCGGTGTCGCCGACCAGCTTGTGCCAGCTCTGCGCGACGCCGGCCTCGACGGCCACCCGCGCCGACACCGACGGCGGCAGCACGCTGTCGCGGTAGTCCGAGGGCTGCGACTCGAACCACTCCACGCACGGCATCGACACGACCCGCGCGACGATGTCCTTGTCCGCCAACAGCTTCTGGGCCGCGACGGCGAGCTGGACCTCCGAGCCGGTGGCGATCAGCACGACGTCGGGCTCCTCGCCGTCGTCGTTCAGGACGTAGCCGCCCCGGGCGACGCCCTCGGCGCTGGTGCCCTGCAGCACCGGCACACCCTGGCGGGTCAGGATCAGGCCGACCGGGCCGCTGCCGTTGCCGCGCGCCAGGATGGTGCGCCAGGCGTAGGCGGTCTCGTTGGCGTCGGCCGGGCGCACCACCGACAGCCTGGGGATCGCCCGCAGCGCCGCCAGGTGCTCGATCGGCTGGTGGGTGGGGCCGTCCTCGCCCAGCCCGATCGAGTCGTGCGTCCAGACGTAGATGGTGTCGATGTCCATCAACGCCGCCAACCGCACCGCCGGGCGCATGTAGTCGGAGAACTGCAGGAAGGTGCCGCCGTAGGCCCGCGTCGGGCCGTGCAGCACGATGCCGGACAGGATGGCGCCCATCGCGTGCTCGCGGATACCGAAGTGCAGGGTGCGGCCGTACCAGCCGGCGTTGTACTCCTTGGTCGAAATGACTGGCGGGCCAAAGGAAGTCGCGCCCTTCATGGTGGTGTCGTTGCTGCCGGCCAGGTCGGCCGAACCGCCCCACAACTCGGGCAGTTTGGGGCCCACGGCCGACAGCACCGCCCCGGACGCCTTGCGGGTGGCCACCGCGTCGCCGCCGGGCTCCCAGTGCGGCAGGTCGGCGTCCCAGCCGTCGGGCAACTGCCCGGCGGTCAGCCGGTCCAGCAGCGCCTTGCGTTCCGGCTCGCGCCGCGCCCACGCCTCGAAGTCGGCCTGCCAGCGTTCGTGGGCCTGTTTGCCCCGGCCCACCAGCCCCCGGGTGTGGGTGATGACGTCCTCGCGGACCTCGAACTTCTTGTCCGGGTCGAAGCCGAGGGCTTCCTTGACGGCCGCCACCTCCTTGTCGCCGAGGGCGGCGCCGTGCGCCTTGCCGGTGTTCATCAGGTTGGGGGCCGGGTAGCCGATGATGGTGCGCAGCGAGATGAACGACGGCCGGTCGGTGGCGGCCTTCGCGTTGGCGATGGCCTGCTCGATGCCGACAACGTTCTCGCCGCCCTGCACCTCCTGGACGTGCCAGCCGTAGGCGCGGTAGCGGGCCGCGGTGTCCTCGCACAGCGCGATGTCGGTGTCGTCCTCGATCGAGATCCGGTTGTGGTCGTAGAACACGATGAGGTTGCCCAGCTGCTGCACCGCCGCCAGCGACGACGCCTCCGACGTCACGCCCTCCTCGATGTCCCCGTCGGAGGCGATCGCGTAGATGAAGTGGTCGAAGGGGCTGGTTCCCGGCGCGGCGTCGGGGTCGAACAGGCCGCGCTCGTAGCGAGCCGCCATCGCCATCCCAACCGCCGAGGCCAGTCCCTGGCCGAGCGGGCCGGTGGTGATCTCGACGCCGCGGGTATGCCGGAACTCCGGGTGCCCGGGGGTCTTGGAGCCCCAGGTGCGCAGCGACTCGATGTCGGAGAGCTCCAGCCCGAAACCGCCCAGGTAGAGCTGGATGTAGAGGGTCAGGCTGCTGTGGCCGCACGACAGGATGAACCGGTCGCGGCCCAGCCAGGCGGTGTCGCTCGGGTCGTGCCGCATCACCCGCTGGAACAGCGTGTACGCCAGCGGCGCCAGGCTCATCGCCGTCCCGGGGTGGCCGTTGCCGACCTTCTGGACCGCATCGGCGGCCAGGACCCTCGCGGTGTCGACGGCGACCGAGTCGATCTCGGCCCAGTCGTCGGGATGGTGTGGTCGGGTCAGCGCGGAGATCTCTTCGAGTGTGGTCACAGACTCAGTCCTTGGGGTCATCGAGCTGATCAATCTCAACCCTAGTGCGGGACGGGCGGCTCTTGCAGTGCAAGATTCCGGGTACCCAGGGCGGGGCGTTGTGAAAATTACGTGACGGCCCGAGGCTTGGTGCAACCAGTCCCGCAATCGGGGGAGAAACGCAATCGAGGGAGAAATATGCGTGAGGGGACCCTGCGGGCCCGCCACCGGGGGAGTGCGGTCTACCATCGTGTGTAGTAGATACTGCGCGCCGCCCGAACCCCGAGGAGTCATTGCGTGAGCGTTCGCGGGCGCGTCGCGCCGAGCCGAAAAACCGAGTCCGCCCGCCCCGGGCCGGACCCGATGGGCCGCTCCGAGAAGCCGGTCCGCAACCGGGCCGTGGCGACGGTGCTGGCTTATCTGGCGCTGACCAAGCCGCGGGTGATCGAACTGCTGCTGGTCACCGCGATCCCCGCAATGCTGCTGGCCGACCGCGGCACCGTGAACCCGCTGCTGATCCTCAACACGCTGGTCGGGGGGATGTTGGCGGCCGGGGGTGCCAACACGCTCAACTGCGTCGCCGACGCCGACATCGACAAGGTGATGAAGCGGACCGCGCGCCGGCCGCTGGCGCGGGCGGCGGTGCCGACCCGCAGCGCACTGGTGTTCGGGCTGGTGCTCAGCGTGGGCTCGTTCTTCTGGCTGTGGTCGACCACCAACCTGTTGTCGGGGCTGCTGGCCGTCGCCACGATCGCGTTCTACGTCTTCGTCTACACCCTGTTGCTCAAGCGCCGCACGTCGCAGAACGTGGTGTGGGGCGGCGCGGCGGGCTGCATGCCGGTGATGATCGGCTGGTCGGCGGTCACCGGCACCATCGGGTGGCCGGCGCTGGTGATGTTCGCCATCATCTTCTTCTGGACGCCGCCGCACACGTGGGCGCTGGCGATGCGCTACAAGGACGACTACAAGCGGGCGGGCGTGCCGATGCTGCCGGCCGTGGCGACCGAGCGTCAGGTCACCAAGCAGATCGTGATCTACACCTGGCTGACCGTGCTGACGACGCTGGCGCTGGCGCCGGCGGCGGGGTGGCTGTACGCGGCGGTTGCCGTGGTCGCCGGGGTGTGGTTCCTGGCGATGGCCCACCAGCTGTACGCCGGTGTCCGCAACGGTCAGCCCGTCAAACCCCTGCGGCTGTTCCTGCAGTCCAACAACTACCTGGCGGTGGTGTTCTGCGCGCTGGCGGTCGACTCGGCCATCGCGCTGCCGACGCTGTTCTAGCGTGAATGCCGAGCAGACGCAAAAGCACCCGATTCCAGGCGAATTCAGGGGTTTCTGCGTCTGCTCGCGCTATGGCGGCTAGGGCAGCAGCACGAGCGACCCCGTGGTCCGGCGGCCCTGCAGATCCTCGTGGGCGCGGGCCGCCTCGGCGAGGGGATACCGGCCCCCGACCTGCACGGAGATGGCCCCGCTGCCGATTGCGTCGAACAGTTCGGTGGCCCGCCGGGCGAACTCGTCGCGGGTGCGGATGAAGTGGACCAGCGAGGGGCGGGTGAGGTACACCGACCCGGCGGTGTTGAGCCGCTGCGGATCGACGGGCGGTACCGGTCCGCTGGCGGCGCCGAACAACGCCAGGGTGCCGCGGACGGCCAGGCTGGCCAGGCTCGCGTCGAATGTGCTCGCGCCCACGCCGTCGTACACCACCGCCACCCCCGCGCCGCCGGTCAGCGCCCGGACCTGCCGACCGAATCCGGCGGCGTCGTCGGGATAGGAGAGCACCTCGGCGGCCCCGGCGTCCCTCGACATCCGCTCCTTCTCCGGCGTCGACACCGTGCTGATCACCCGGGCGCCCAGCAAGCGCGCCCACTGCGTCAGGAGCAGCCCGACCCCGCCGGCGCCCGCGTGCACCAGCACGGTGTCGCCGCTTTGCACGGGATACACCGACTTGAGCAGGTAATGGGCGGTCAGGCCCTTCAGCAACACCGAGGCCGCCACATCGGATGCCACCCCGTCCGGTACCTTCGCGGTCAGCGTGGCCGGCGCGGTGGAGTATTCGGCGTAGCCACCGGACACCGCGGCGCTGACCACCCGATCGCCGTCGCTGAAACCGTCGACCCCGTCGCCGGCGCCGACGACCGTGCCGCACATCTCGGAGCCGAGGATGAACGGCAGCTCGCGCGGGTACTGCCCGGAGCGGAAGTAGGTGTCGAGGTAGTTGACCCCGATGGCCTCGGCCCGGATCAGCAGTTCGCCGGGGCCCGGGCTGGGCCGCGGGGTGTCGACGTAGCGCAGGACCTCCGGGCCGCCGGTGTCGGCGACTTCTATTGCGTGCATGCGCCTATCATGCCGGGCAATGAAGCTCGCCCGGCCGGACCTCTTCCACCCGCGCATCGTGCTGGCGGGCTGCCCGCGGCACGTCACCGGCGACGGCGACGACGCGGGGCTCGTCGCCGCGCTGCGCCGCCGCGGCCTGCACGCCCGCTGGCTGTCCTGGGACGATCCGGAAACCGGTCTGGCGGACCTGGTGATCTTGCGGGCCACCAGCGACTACGCCGAGCGGCTCGACGCCTTCCTGGCCTGGATGAGCGCGATCGCACACGTGCTCAACCCGCCCGCCGTGGTGGCCTGGAACGCCGACCGTCACTATCTGGCCGACCTGGCGCGCGCGGGGGTGCCCACGGTGCCGGGGGAGTTCTTCGCGCCGGGGGAACGCATCCGGGTGCCGCGCAGCGGGCACGTCTTCGTCGGTCCGGCCGTGGGCACCGGGAGCCGCCGCCGCGCCGACCGCGTCTCGGCCCTGGCGGACGCGGGGGAGCTGCACGGCGCGGGCCGCGGCGTGCTGCTGCAAGCCTGCGACCCGTCGCCCGAATCGGTGCTGGTCTTTGTCGGCGGCGCGCCGTCGCACGCGTTCACGATGCGGGGACGCAGGCTGGTTCGGGCCGAGCCGGACCCGGAGGTCTGGGCGGTCGGCGCCGCAGCGCTGGCCGCCGCGGCCGCCCGGACGGGCCACGCGCAACGTGAGCTGCTCTACGCGCGCGCCCACGTCGTCGGCGACCACCGCGACCCGCGCCTGCTGGAACTGCAACTGGTGGAGCCGTCGCTGGGCTGGCGGCGGTTGGAGCCGGGCGCCCGCGAGCGCGCCGAGCGCGGGTTCGCGCTGGCCGTGGAGTCAGCGTGCGACCGGCTCGGGCTCGGCCCGGCCAAGCACCCGTTCCCGCATTGACGCCCACAGCGCCGCGGTGGCCGCGGTGCACGCGGCGGCGCCCGCCACGTGCACCGCGACCAGGGCGGCAGGGACCCCGGTGAAGTATTGCGCGGTGCCGACGCCGGCCTGCGCGCACACCAGGGCCAGCAGCACGCCGAGGCGCAGCAGGAGGGGCCGCGACGCGCCGACGGCCAGCAGGCCGAAGCCCAGGCCGACCAGCAGCGCCAGGTAGGCGACCAGCAGCGAGGAGTGCGCGTGCACCAGGGTGTCGATCTCGACTTTCAGTCGCGGCACCGTCCGGCTGGGGCTGCGGTCGCCCGCGTGCGGGCCGGCGGCCGTCACCAGCGTGCCGGTGACCAGCACCGCCGCCAGATCCGCCCCGATCAGGGCGGTGAGCGCGCGTAGCGGCCGGGCCACCCGCCGGCGCGGCACCCCGTCGTCCGGCTCGCCGATCTTGACGTAGAGCAGCACCGACAGCCACACCATCGTCATGGAGGTCAGCAGGTGGATGGCCACCGTCCACCACAGCAGGCCGGTCCGCACGGTGATGCCGCCGATGACCGCCTGCACCACCGTCGACACCGGCATCAGCCACGCATACACCAGGACCTCGCGGCGCCGGCGGGCCCGGGTCACCGCCAGCACGGCCAGCAGCGCGGCGATGACCACCGCGAACGTGATCATCCGGTTGCCGAACTCGACGGCCTGGTGGATGCGCGGGACCTCCGCGTGGGCCACCGGGGTGAAGCTGCCCGGAAAGCACTGCGGCCAGGTGGGGCAGCCGAGCCCGGACGCGGTGACGCGGACGATCGCGCCGGTGACGGCGATGCCGCCCTGGGTGAGGATCACCAGTGCGGCGATGACGCGCTGAGCGCGCAGGCTCGGACGCGGAAGCAGGTCCACCAAGCGCATCAGCACCGCCCGATCGTAAGCCAACGGCAACTACGACGTGTAGTACGGGCGCGGGCTCAGGTGAACCGGAACCAGCGCAGCGCCGCCAGCGCCGCCACCGCACCCCACGCCGCCAGCACGACGACGCCGAACCAATCCACCGACACGCTCATCGCCTGCGACAGCGCCTCGGTGAGCGCGCCCGACGGCGTCAGCCGGGACAACCATTTGACCGCAGCCGGGATCATCCCCGTCTCGATGGTCAGCGCGCCGAGGCCGGCGAAGACGAACCACAGGAGATTGGCCACCGCGAGGACGATCTCGGCCCGCAGCGTGCCGCCCAGCAGCAGGCCCAGGGCGGCGAAACCGGCGGTGCCCAGCGCGATGATCGCCCCGCCGAGGACCAGGCCGGCCAACGCGGGCCGCCAGCCCAGGGCAAACCCGATGGAGCCCAGGATGAGCGACTGCAGGAACACCACCGCGACCACCGCCAGCGACTTGCCGGCGATGATTCCCCACACCGGCAGCGGGGTGGCCCCCAGCCGCTTGAGGGCCCCGTAGCGGCGGTCGAACGCGACCGCGATCGCCTGACCGGTGAACGCGGTCGAGATCACCGCGAGCGCCATGATGACCGGGACGAACGTGGCGGCCCGGTTGGCGCCGAAGGAGCCCAGCGGCAGCAGCGTGAGCCCCACCAGCAGCGTGATCGGGATGAACATCGTCAGCAGCAGCTGTTCGCCGTTGCGCAGCAGCAGCTTCAGCTCCAGGCCGAACTGCGCGGCGAGCATCCGCGGCACGCTGTTGGGCCGCGGGTCGGGGGTGAAAGTGCCTGCGGGAAAAGCGGATTCGCTCATGGGCGCAGGTCCCTGCCGGTGAGATCCAAGAACACGTCCTCCAGGCTGCGTTGTTCGACCCGCATGTCGGTGGCGAGCACGTCGATCTGCGCGCACCACGCCGTGACGGTCGCCAGCACCTGCGGGTCGACCCGGCCCTCGACCAGGTACTCGCCCGGCGTCGCCTCGCTGACCCGGTAGTCCTCCGGCAGGGCGGAGGTCAGCAACGACAGGTCGAGCCGCGGCGGTGCGCTGAACCGCAGCTGGCCCTGGGCGCCGGTGCGCATCAGCTCCGCCGGGGTGCCGGCGGCCACCGGCACGCCGCGGTCGATGATGACCAGCCGATCGGCGAGCTCCTCGGCTTCCTTGAGCTGGTGGGTGGTCAGCACCACCGTCACGCCGTCGCGGCGCAGCGCGTCGATCAGCTCCCACACCAGCAGCCGGGCGTGCGCGTCCATGCCGGCGGTGGGTTCGTCGAGGAACACCAGTTCCGGGCGGCCCACCAGCGCGCACGCCAGCGCAAGCCGTTGCTGCTGGCCGCCGGAGAGCCGCCGGTAGGTGGTGCGGGCGGCCTCGGTCAGGCCCAGGGTGTGCAGGAGCCACGCCGGGTCCAGGGGATTGGCGGCGTAGGAGGCCACCAGCGTGAGCATCTCCCCGGCGCGGGCCGCGGGATAGCCGCCGCCGCCCTGCAGCATCACCCCGATGCGCGCGCGCAGGCGGGCGTTGTCGGCGACCGGGTCCAGGCCCAGCACCTCGATCGAGCCGGAGTCCGGGCGTAGGAAGCCCTCGCACATCTCGACCGTCGTCGTCTTCCCGGCGCCGTTGGGGCCCAGCAACGCGAACACCTCGGCGGCGTGCACGTCCAGGTCGAGGTCGGCGACGGCCTCCACGGCGGCCGCGCCGGAACCGTACCGCTTGCTCACCCCGCGCAGCCGCACCACCGTGTCGGGGAGTTGGGCGGGCGAGCTCACGTGGAATCAGCGTAGGCGTCCGGCGCCGCGGCCTGCCGCGGGGTCTCGGCAGACGCGGCGACCGGCACGTCCGGCGCCGGGCCGGCCGGTGCCGGGCCCTCGGGCGCGGGGCCCCGCCACGGCAGCCGGGTGTAGGTCAGCGCGATCAGTCCCAGCACGATGACGGTGCTGGCCACGGTGGCGTCGACGATCTGGAACAGCGCGAAGCGGTCGCCGTTGGCCGTCGGCCCGAAGATGCCCACCACCAGGGTGATGGCGATGACGGCCATCCGGAAACCCGCGCGGGTCGCCCAGGCGGCCAGGGGGATGATGGCCCACAGCAGATACCAGGGCTGCACGACGGGGAACAGCAGCACCGTCACGCCCAGCGCGACGCCCAGGCCGCCGATCGGGTGCAGCCGGCCCCGCAGGACCGACACCAGCAGCCAGCCCACCATCACCGTGATGATCAGCACACCGATGGCACGGGTGAGCGCCAGCACCGCGGTGGTGTGGTCGCCCAGGCCCAGCAGGATGCCGACCTGCCCGGTGCCCAGGGCCAGCAGCGTGGGCGGCGACATCCAGCTGCGCACCACGTCGGCGGTGCCCAGCGTGTAGATCCACCCGAAGCCGAGACCGCTGGCCCGGCCGACGAGGGCCATCACCGCCAGCGCGAGCGCCGTCATCGCCGCGCCCGACAGCAGCAGCGCCTTGAGCGTGCCACCGCAGCGGTAGGCCAGGGCGACCGTGACGAACCCCAACGCCAGCAGGGACGGCAGCTTCACCTGGGACGACAGCGTGATCAAGATCGCGCCGCCGATCAGCATGAGCAACGGCTCCCAGTCGGTGTCCAGCCGCCACGACGTGGGCATCAGCCGGGGCGCATCGATGCCGCGCAGGGCGAACTCCGCGCCGGCAAGCATCAGGCCGAGCATCAGGGCCTCGTTGTGGATGCCGGCGACCAGATGCATGATCAGCAGCGGATTGGCCGCGCCCAGCCACAGCGCGCTGACCTCGGCGACGCCGCAGCGGCGGGCCAGCCGCGGAGTCGCCCAGACGATCAGGGCCACGCCGATCAGGACCACGATCCGGTGACACAGCACGGCGGCGACGATGTTGTCTCCGGTGACGACGGAGATTCCGCGCCCTATCCACAAGAACAGGGGGCCGTACGGCGCCGGTGTCTCCCGCCACAGGCTGGGCACCGAGAGGGTGAACACGTGCGACAGCCCGAGCCCGGACGCCGGACCAACGCGGTACGGGTCGAGTCCTTCCAGTGAGATCTGGCTCTGCGCCAGGTAGGAGTAGACGTCCTTGCTGTACATCGGCGGCGCGATCAGCAGCGGGAGGATCCACAGCATCAGGGTGCGGTCCAGGTCGCCGCGCGACATCCGCCTGCTGCCCAGCGCGAACCGGCCCAGCATCAGCCAGGCCAGCGCCATCATCACCGCCCCGGTCGTCGTCATCGTCAGCGACACGGTCTGGATCCGGGACGGCAGGTTCAGCAGCCGCACCCCGAACGTCGGGTCCTGGACGACGGGCCGCGCGCCGGCGCCCAGGGCGCCGATCGCCATCAGGACGGTGCCGGTGGCCCCGAACAATCGCGTGCGCCGCAGCACGGTCAGCTCGGTGTCGGTCAGCGGCGAGGCCACCGGCTGTTCGTCGCCGTGCAGACTGGCGATCGACGAGCTCAGCGTGTGGTGGCGAGCCGACATCCTCAGCAGCCTAGCCCCGGCGACGAGATTGGCCGCGTGATGCGGCCGGTTGAGGAGCGCGGCACTCGGATGCAGCCCCGCGCGCGGACGCGGTGTGAGCAGCGCAACTCTCCCAGGGGGGGACCCGCGGTGGACCGGCGCCCGGAATTGCGTCACACTGGTGTTGTGAAAATCCAAACCGGCCGCGAGGCCGCCGCGTGCGATGCGGCGGTGTCCGCCGCGACGCAGGATGGTCACACCCGCCGCGCGATCGTGCGGTTGTTGCTGGAATCCGGATCGATCACCGTCGCCGAGATCGGCGACCGGCTGGGTCTGGCGGCCGCCGGTGTGCGGCGTCATCTCGACGCGCTGATCGAGGCCGGTGACGCCGAGTCCGTGGCCGCCGCGGCGTGGCAGCAGGCGGGACGGGGACGTCCCGCCAAACGCTACCGGCTGACCGGGGCGGGCCGGGCCAAGCTCGAGCACGCCTACGACGACCTGGCGGCCGCCGCGATGCGGCAGCTGCGCGAGGTCGGGGGCGAGGAGGCGATCCAGAGGTTCGCCCGTCGCCGCATCGACGCGATCCTGACCGGCGTCGAGGCGGCGGGCAGCTTGGAGGACGCCGAGGTCGAGGCGGCCGCCGAGCGGGTCGCCGGCGCGCTCACCAAGGCCGGCTACGTCGCGACCACCGCGCGGGTCGGCGGGCCGATTCACGGCGTGCAGATCTGTCAGCACCACTGCCCGGTGTCGCATGTCGCCGAGGAGTTCCCGGAGCTGTGCGAGGCCGAGCGGCAGGCCATGGCCGAGGTCCTCGGGACCCACGTGCAGCGGTTGGCGACCATCGTCAACGGCGACTGCGCCTGCACCACCCACGTACCACTGAGCCCGGCGCACAGCCCGCGCCGGGACACCACGAGCATCAAAGGAGCGTCGTCATGACCCTGGAAGCCGACAAGACCGTTGCCGTCCCGCTCACCCAAGAGGAGGCCATCGCCTCTCTGGGCCACTACGGCTACGGCTGGGCGGACAGCGACGTCGCGGGCGCTTCGGCCAGGCGAGGTCTTTCCACGGCGGTGGTGCGCGACATCTCGGCGAAGAAGAACGAGCCCGAGTGGATGCTGGAGACGCGGCTCAAGGCGCTGCGCATCTTCGACCGCAAGCCCATGCCGTCGTGGGGGTCGAACCTGGAGGGCATCGACTTCGACAACATCAAGTACTTCGTCCGCTCCACCGAGAAGCAGGCCGCCACCTGGGACGAGCTGCCCGACGACATCCGCAATACCTACGACAAGTTGGGCATCCCGGAGGCCGAGAAGCAGCGGCTGGTGTCGGGTGTAGCGGCGCAGTACGAATGTCTGGCCGGAGAGACCCTGGTGTGGACGGCCAACCGGGGACAAGTGCCGATCAAGGAAATCCAGCGCGGTGACCGGGTGTTCTCCTACGACGAGGAGGACGAGCGATTTGTCGTGGCCCCGGTCAAGGCCTCCGCGCAGACGGACACTCGGCTCACCTACACGGTCAAGACGACCCGTCGCAGCATCCGCGCGACCGATAACCACCCCATGTTGGTGTTGCGGGACGAACGCAAAGAGGGCCGGCAACGCGCGCGCTTTGCCCGCCGTTGGGTGACAGTTGGTGAGATCAAGCCGGGCGACTTCATCGCCGTGCCAAGGGGAATCCCCGAGTTCGGCGCCAACGCGGAACTTCCGGGCGTGGCCGGTTTGCCTGCGCCGCAGGCCAGCTCGGTCGACTTGATGTGGCTGCTCGGCCTTTACATCGGTGACGGCAACCTGCACGTTTCGGGGAGGACGTATCGGGTTCAGTTCGCTATTCCGGCAACGGATGTCGAGTTGCGCGCGGAATTGACCCGGGTGGTCAACGAGCTTTTCGGCCTGCGCTGCATCGAAGCCGACGAATACCGTGTCGTCGTGAACTCGAAAGCGCTGACCGAGTGGATCGTGACGCTTGGCTTCAACGGATTGTCGCTGACCAAGCATGTGCCGGACTGGGTCTACGGCGTGCCGGTCGATCAGCGGCTGGCCTTTCTCGGCGGCTGGGTCGACGCCGACGGGTATGTGGGGCCGGCGAGCAGCGGATCGGTCCTCCTGACCTGTGCCAACGAAGCGTTGCTCGGGCAGGCCCGCGAACTGGCCGAATTAAGCGGTCTGCGCGCGGGCGGCCCGTGGTCGTTCACGCAACCCTATCGGCATGCACCGCAGCGCATCCAAACCGCTTGGCGGCTCGGCATTTCCGGTGACTTCGAGCGGCTCGGCTGCCGTAACCCGAAGCGGACGGACCGCTTCGGCCGGCGGCGCTACATGCACTCGTCCACCGGCGCACATGGAACGACGATCCGGGCACACACCAACGACTGGCTCGGTTTCGAGCGGGTCAAGTCGATCGAACCCCACACCGTCGAGCCGGTCTTCGACATCGAGGTGGACGGACCGCACAACTTCGTGGCCGAAGGTCTGGTGGTGCACAACTCCGAGGTGGTTTACCACCAGATTCGGGAAGACCTTGAGGCACAAGGAGTTATCTTCCTCGACACCGACACTGCGCTGCGCGAACACCCCGAGATCTTCCGGCAGTACTTCGGCACCGTGATCCCGGCCGGCGACAACAAGTTCTCGGCGCTCAACACCGCGGTGTGGAGCGGCGGATCGTTCATCTACGTGCCGCCGGGCGTGCACGTCGACATCCCGCTGCAGGCCTACTTCCGGATCAACACCGAGAACATGGGCCAGTTCGAGCGGACGCTGATCATCGTCGACGAGAACGCCTACGTGCATTACGTCGAGGGCTGCACCGCGCCGATCTACAAGTCGGACTCGCTGCACTCGGCGGTGGTGGAAATCATCGTCAAGCCCGGTGGCCGTTGCCGCTACACCACGATCCAGAACTGGTCGAACAACGTCTACAACCTGGTCACCAAGCGGGCCCGCGCCGAGGCCGGCGCCACCATGGAGTGGATCGACGGCAACATCGGCTCCAAGGTCACCATGAAGTACCCCGCGGTGTGGATGACCGGCGAGCACGCCAGGGGCGAGGTTCTCTCGGTGGCCTTCGCCGGTGAGGGTCAGCACCAGGACGCCGGCGCCAAGATGCTGCACCTGGCGCCCAACACGTCGAGCAACATCGTGTCCAAGTCGGTGGCCCGCGGCGGCGGCCGCACCTCCTACCGCGGCCTGGTGCAGGTGAACAAGGGCGCGCACGGGTCGCGCTCCAGCGTGAAATGCGATGCGCTGCTGGTGGATACGATCAGCCGCAGCGACACCTACCCGTACGTCGACATCCGCGAGGACGACGTCACGATGGGGCATGAGGCCACCGTCTCCAAGGTCAGCGACAACCAGCTGTTCTACCTGATGAGCCGCGGGTTGACCGAAGAGGAAGCGATGGCGATGGTGGTGCGCGGCTTCGTCGAGCCGATCGCCAAGGAGCTCCCGATGGAGTACGCCCTGGAGCTCAACCGGCTGATCGAGCTGCAGATGGAGGGTGCGGTCGGATGACCGCCACGGGAACGACCGTCGCCCTCACCAAGGGCGAACTCTTCGCCTCCTTCGACGTCGACGCCTTCGAGGTTCCGCACGGCCGCGACGAGCTCTGGCGGTTCACCCCGCTGCGGCGGCTGCGCGGCCTGCACGACGGCTCGGCGCCCGCGACCGGCTGCGCGCGGATCGACGTCGGGCCACGGCCCGGCGTGCTGACCGAGACCGTGCGCCGTGGCGACCCACGGCTGGGCCAGGCCGGAGTTCCCGCCGACCGCGTTGCGGCGCAAGCATTTTCATCGTTCAACTCCGCGACTCTGGTGACCGTCGGGCGGGATGTGCAGATCGCCGAGCCGGTCAACATCACCGTCACGGGCCCCGGCGAGGGCGCGGTGGCCTACGGGCACCTGCAGATCAGGGTCGCCGAGCTCGGTGCGGCGGTCGTGGTGATCGACCACCGGGGCAGCGGAACCTACGCCGACAACGTCGAATTCGTGGTCGGCGACGCGGCCCGGCTCACCGTCGTCTGGATCGCCGACTGGGCCGACGACACGGTGCACGTCAGCGCCCACCACGCCAGGCTGGGCAAGGACGCGGTGCTGCGCCACGTCGCCGTCACGCTGGGCGGGGAGCTCGTGCGGATGTCGGCCACCGTGCGCTTCGCCGGTCCCGGCGGCGATGCGGAGCTGCTGGGCCTGTACTTCGCCGACGACGGCCAGCACCTGGAGTCGCGCCTGCTGGTGGACCACGCCCAGCCGGACTGCACGTCCAACGTGCTGTACAAGGGTGCGCTGCAAGGTGATCCGGATTCCGCGCGGCCCGACGCGCACACCGTCTGGGTGGGCGACGTGCTGATCCGTGCCGAGGCCACCGGCACCAGCTCCTTCGAGGCGAACCGCAACCTGGTGCTCACCGACGGGGCGCGCGCCGACTCGGTGCCCAACCTGGAGATCCAGACCGGCGAGATCGCCGGCGCCGGGCACGCCAGTGCCACCGGTCGTTTCGACGACGAGCAGCTGTTCTACCTGCGCTCCCGCGGCATCCCGGAGGAGCAGGCGCGCCGGCTGGTGATCCGCGGCTTCTTCGGGGAGGTCATCTCCAAGATCGCGGTGCCCGAGGTAAGGGAACGGCTGACCGCGGCCGTCGAACACGAATTCGAACTCACGGAGAAGACGAAAGCTTCATGACAACATTGGAAATCAAGGACCTGCACGTCAGCGTCGACAACCCCGATGCCCCCGAAGGGGAACGCGAGATCCGCATCCTCAACGGTGTGGACCTCACGGTGAGATCCGGCGAGACGCACGCGTTGATGGGCCCCAACGGCTCGGGCAAGTCGACGTTGTCCTACGCGATCGCCGGTCACCCGAAGTACCGGGTGACCTCGGGATCGATCACGCTCGACGGCGAGGACGTGCTGGCGATGAGCGTCGACGAGCGCGCCCGGGCCGGCATCTTCCTGGCCATGCAGTATCCCGTCGAGGTGCCGGGCGTGTCGGTGTCGAACTTCCTGCGCTCGGCGGCCACGGCGGTGCGCGGCGAGGCCCCGAAGCTGCGGCACTGGGTCAAAGAGGTCAAGGCGGCGATGGGTTCGCTCGAGATCGACCCCGCGTTCGCCGAGCGCAGCGTCAACGAGGGCTTCTCCGGCGGCGAGAAGAAGCGCCACGAGATCCTGCAGCTCGAACTGCTCAAGCCCAAGATCGCCATCCTCGACGAAACCGACTCCGGGCTGGACGTCGACGCGCTGCGGGTGGTCAGCGAAGGGGTCAACCGCTACGCCGAGACGGGCTGGGACGACGGCACCGGCCAGTCGGTGCGGGGCGGCATCCTGCTGATCACCCACTACACCCGCATCCTGCGCTACATCCGCCCGCAGCACGTCCACGTGTTCGTCGGCGGACGCATCGCCGAGTCCGGCGGCCCGGAGCTGGCCGACGAACTCGAACAGAACGGCTACGTGCGCTTCACCGAAGCGGCCGCAGCAGGGGCGTGAATGGAGACCCCGACCCGGCTGGACGTCGCGGCCATCCGCGCCGACTTCCCGATCCTGCAGCGCGTCATGCGCGGCGGGAATCAGTTGGCGTATTTGGATTCCGCCGCGACCTCGCAGCGCCCGCTGCCGGTGCTCGACGCCGAGCGGGAGTTTCTGCTGACCTCCAACGGCGCCGTGCATCGCGGCGCGCACCAGCTGATGGAGGAGGCCACCGACGCCTACGAGCGGGGCCGGGCGGACGTCGCGGCGTTCGTCGGCGCCGACCCCGACGAACTGGTCTTCACTCGCAACGCCACCGAGGCGCTCAACCTGGTGTCCTACGTGCTGGGCGACAACCGGTTCGAGCGGGCCGTGGGCGAGGGTGACGTCATCGTCACCACCGAGCTCGAGCACCACGCCAACCTGGTGCCGTGGCAGGAGCTGGCCCGCCGCACCGGCGCCACGCTGCGATGGTTCGGGGTCTCCGACGGAGAAAATGAAGCGGGCCGCATCGACCTGGACTCGTTGCGGCTCGACGAGCGGGTGAAAGTCGTTGCCTTCAGCCATCATTCCAACGTCACCGGCGCGGTGGCGCCGGTGGCCGAGCTGGTCGCGCGGGCGAAGGCGGTGGGGGCGCTGACCGTGCTGGACGCCTGCCAGTCGGTGCCGCACCAGCCGGTTGACCTGCACGCGCTGGACGTCGACTTCGCGGCGTTCTCCGGGCACAAGATGCTGGGCCCCACCGGGATCGGCGCGCTGTACGCGCGCCGCGAGCTGTTGGCGACGCTGCCGCCGTTCCTCACCGGCGGCTCGATGATCGAGAGCGTGACGATGGAACGCTCCACCTATGCGCCCGCGCCGCAGCGATTCGAGGCGGGCACCCCGATGACCTCCCAGGTGGTCGGGTTGGGTGCCGCCGCGCGCTATCTGGGCGCCATCGGTATGGACGCCGTCGAAGCCTACGAACGCGAGCTGGTCGCCGCCGCCATCGAGGGCCTGTCGGGCATCGACGGTGTCCGCATCGTCGGGCCCACCTCCCTGGCGGACCGTGGCTCGCCGGTGTCGTTCGTCGTGGACGGGGTGCACGCGCACGACGTCGGGCAGGTGCTCGACGACGACGGCGTCGCGGTGCGCGTCGGGCACCACTGCGCGATGCCGCTGCACCGCCGGTTCGGGGTGGCGGCCACCGCGCGCGCGTCGTTCGCGGTGTACAACACCGCCGAGGAGGTCGACCGTTTGGTGGCCGGCGTGCGGCGGGCGCTCGATTTCTTCGGGAGAGACTGACGTGCGCTTGGAGCAGATGTATCAGGAAGTGATCCTCGATCACTACAAGCATCCGCAGCACCGGGGACTGCGGGAGCCGTTCGGCGCGGAGGTCTTCCACGTCAACCCGACCTGCGGTGACGAGGTGACCCTGCGGGTCGCCCTGTCCGACGACGGCGAGCGCGTCGCCGACGTCTCCTACGACGGGCAGGGGTGTTCGATCAGCCAGGCGGCAACCTCGGTGCTCACCCAGCAGGTGATCGGCCAGAGCGTGCCGGAGGCGCTCGCCACCATCGCCGCGTTCACCGAGATGGTGTCCTCCCGCGGCACCGTCGAGGGTGACGAGGACGTCCTGGGTGACGGGGTCGCCTTCGCCGGCGTCGCCAAGTACCCGGCCCGGGTGAAGTGCGCCCTGCTGGGATGGATGGCCTGCAAGGATGCGCTGGCCCGGGCCGGCGGAGCTGTCAAGGAGGTTGCAGATGAGCGAGACGACCGCACCGGATGACGAGCTGCTCGCCGACGTCGAGGAGGCGATGCGCGACGTCGTCGACCCGGAGCTGGGCATCAACGTCGTGGATCTGGGGTTGGTCTACGGCCTCAACGTCGTCGACGAGGCCGACGAGGGAACCGTCGCCGTCATCGACATGACGTTGACGTCGGCGGCCTGCCCGCTCACCGACGTCATCGAGGACCAGGCCCGCATGGCGCTGGTCGGCAGCGGCCTGGTCAACGAGCTGCGGATCAACTGGGTCTGGAACCCGCCCTGGGGCCCGGACAAGATCACCGACGACGGCCGCGAGCAACTGCGGGCCCTCGGCTTCACCGTCTGAGCCGGCCCCGTCGACTGACGGGACGTCGTCACGGGGTGGCCGCGCACGTCGCTACCCGGTGCGGGCGCGTTTTGCTTTCGCCGCGCCCGCACCGGGCGGGACGAATCCCGGGCGGCTGAGGCTGTGCGTCGAGGCTATTCGCCCTGGCCGGGCCGCGCGGCTTTGCCGCACTTGCCGTCGACGGCCTCCCGCAGCTTGATGCTCGTGGCCTGCAGGGTGCCGGCGCTGTCCTTGGTGCCGCGCGCCTTGATGCACTTGCCCTGCGTGATGGCCTCGCTGGTGACCTGCGCCTGCTTGGTGTACTTGGTCTTGTCGTCGACCGTCACCGCCGTCTGCACCGGATTGCCGGCGGCGTCGCTGGTCGTGACGTTGATGGTGTTGTTGGCCACCGAGGCCACCGTGCCCCGGACCCGCATCGGCTTGGCGGGCGCCGGCGTCGCCGAGCCCGAGGGCGCCGGGCTGCTGGAGGCGGCCGCGGACTTCGGCCCCTGCGGGCACTTGCCGTCGACGGCGGGCCGGACGCGCACTCCCGCCGCGGTGACCGGCTGCCCGGCCTCGGCTTCGGCCTTGGTGGGCCACACGGTGACGCAGCTGCCCGTGGTGACGTCGGTCAGGGCCGCCGCGGTGATCTCGGTGATCTTGGTGGTCGGCGTGTAGTCCACGGTGGCGTTGGAGTCGTCCTTCTGGGTGACCTGGATCGCATTGCCCGCCACCGACGCGACCAGCCCGCTGACCTTCGCCTGACCTTCGGCCGGCGGCGCAGTGGTCGTGGAGGTCTCGGTGGACGTGGACGTGGACGTGGATGTGGATGTGGAGGTCGACGTCGAGCTCGACTTGTTCGACGAGGTGCAGGCGGCGATCGAAAGCGCGGTGGCGCCGGTGACAGCGAGGACAGCGAACCGGGTGAGTCGCGGGGACTGTGGGCTGAGGGTGATCAACGTTTCTCCAATCGTGGTTTTGGCACCAACGTCAGGGTTAAACCGGCCGGGGTTATACCCGTCAGGGTTATACCCGCTGAGGCTGAAAGTAACCTGTGCGTAACAAACTCAGAAGGCCTCCTCGGGGACGCGCATCAGGTCGGCGTCCAGGGCTTCGACGACGATGCGCAGGGCACTCAGCCTGGGCAGCATGTTCTTGGCGAAGAACCCCGCGGTCGCGATCTTGCCGCGATAGAACGCCGCGTCGGTGTCGCCGCCCCCGTCGAGCGCGGCGCGCGCGGCACCGGCCTGCACCAGCAGGCGCCAGCCGATGAGCAGGTCGCCCACCGCGAGCAGGTAGCGCACCGACGCGAGTCCCACCTTGTAGATCTCGGTGGGGTGCTGGGCGGCCGCCATCAGGTACCCGGTCAGCGCGGCGGTCATCGCCGTGACGTCGTCCAGCGCGGTCTGCAGCAGCAGGGCCTGCGGTTGCAGCGCCTCGTGGCAGGTGTCGATGGTCTCGGCGACCCGGGCGGTGACGAACCGCAGCGCCTCCCCGCGGTCGCGGACGATCTTGCGGAAGAAGAAGTCCAGCGCCTGGATGGCGGTGGTGCCCTCGTAGAGCGAGTCGATCTTGGAGTCGCGGATGTACTGCTCGAGGGGATAGTCCTGCAGGAAGCCCGATCCGCCCAGCGTCTGCAGCGACTCGGTCAGCACTTCGTAGGCGCGTTCCGAGCTCACCCCCTTGACCACCGGCAGCAGCAGATCGTCCAGGCGGTGGGCCAGCTGGTGATCCGCGCCCGAAACATGCTGTGCCACAACATCATCCTGGTGCGCGGCGGCATACATGTACAGCGCGCGCAGCCCTTCGGCGTAGGCCTTCTGGGTCATCAGGCTGCGCCGCACGTCGGGGTGGTGGATGATCGTGACCCGCGGCGCGGTCTTGTCGGCCATCTGGGTGAGATCGGCGCCCTGCACCCGCTCCTTGGCGAAGGCCAGCGCGTTGAGGTAGCCGGTGGACAGGGTGCCGGCGGCCTTTACGCCGATCGTCATGCGCGCCTGTTCGATCACGGTGAACATCTGCGCGATCCCGTTGTGCACGCCGCCGACCAGGTAGCCGACCGCGGGCACATCCGTTGCGCCGAAAGTCATCTCACACGTCGGGGATGCCTTGATGCCCATCTTGTGTTCCAGTCCGGTGGCATAGACCCCGTTGCGGGGTCCGAGCTCGAACGTGTCCGGGTCGAACAGGAACTCGGGCACGTAGAACAGGCTCAGCCCCTTGGTGCCCGGGCCGGCGCCCTCGGGCCGGGCCAGCACGAGATGAAAGATGTTCTCGGCGGTGTCGCCGACGTCCCCGCCGGAGATGAACCGCTTGACTCCCTCGACGTGCCAGGTGCCGTCGGGTTGCGCGACGGCCTTGGTGCGGCCCGCGCCGACGTCGGACCCCGCGTCGGGTTCGGTGAGCACCATGGTCGCCTGCCAGCCGCGCTCCAACCCCCCGGCCGCCCACCGCCGCTGCTCGTCGGTGCCCTCCTCGTAGAGCGCCTGGGCCATCAGCGGGCCGAGGCAGAAGAAGATGGCGGCGGGGTTGGCGCAGATGATCATCTCGTTGACCGCCCAGGTCAGCGGTGGCGGGGCGGGCACGCCGCCGATCTCTTCGGCCAGGCCCAGCCGCCACCACCCCGCCGCCTTGATCGCCTCGACCGTCTTGGTCAACTCCGCGGGCACGCCGATGGTGTGGTGCTGCGGGTCGAACACCGGCGGGTGGCGGTCGGCGGTGGTGAACGACTCGGCGACGGGCCCCTCGGCCAGGCGGGCGGCTTCGGTGAGGATCGTCCGGACGGTGTCCTCGTCGAGATCGCGGTATTGCCCGGCGCCGAGGACGGCGCCCAGATCGAGGACCTCGAACAGGTTGAACTCGAGGTCACGGACGTTCGCGATGTAGTGGCCCATGCTGGTTCCCTTCACCGGCGAACTCCAGTGTCTCCGAGCAGGAAAAGGTGTGCAACCGTGACCCGGGGGCGTCCGGGCTGCCGTGAACGCGCCCAAACCGGGTTGCCGCCGCGGGAACACAACCCCGGTCGCCCGCGTTTCGGCAGAGGTGACAACTATGGAACTCACTGCAGATAAATTCAACGAAACGATCGAGGGCAACGACATCGTGCTCGTCGACTTCTGGGCCTCGTGGTGCGGCCCGTGCCGTCAGTTCGGGCCGACGTTCGAGGCGTCGTCGGAGAAACACCCCGACGTCGTGCACGCCAAGGTCGACACCGAGGCCCAGCAGGAGCTGGCGGCGGCCGCCCAGATCCGTTCCATCCCCACCCTGATGGCGTTCAAGAATGGCATGCTGCTGTTCAACCAGCCCGGAGCCCTGCCGCCGGCGGCGCTGGAGGACCTGGTGCAGCAGGTCAAGGCCTTCGACGTCGAGGCCGCTCAGGCGGGGCAGCCCGACCAGGCCCCCGACCGGGCCTGAGCCACCCGGCGCGCCGGGACGCGGCCGGGGTGCCGGGCTCCGCGCTACCGTTCACGGGTGACTGTGGTTCTGGTAGAGCAACCGCGACCGGGCGTCGCGCTGGTAACCCTCAATCGGCCCGAGCGGATGAACTCCATGGCGTTCGACGTCATGGTGCCGCTCAAGGAGGCCCTCGAGCAGGTCAGGTACGACAATTCCGTGCGCGTGGTGGTGCTGACCGGGGCGGGCCGCGGATTCTCCTCGGGCGCCGACCACAAGTCCGCGGGCACGGTGCCCCACGTCGACGGGTTGACCCGGCCGACCTACGCGCTGCGCTCGATGGAGCTTCTCGACGAGGTCATCCTGGCGCTGCGCCGGCTGCATCAACCGGTGATCGCCGCGGTCAACGGCCCGGCCATCGGCGGCGGCCTGTGTCTGGCCCTGGCCGCCGACATCCGCGTGGCCGCGACCGGCGCCTACTTCCGCGCCGCGGGCATCAACAACGGCCTGACCGCCAGCGAACTGGGGTTGAGCTACCTGCTGCCCCGGGCGATCGGATCGTCGCGCGCGTTCGAGATCATGCTGACCGGCCGCGACGTCACCGCCGAGGAGGCCGAGCGGATCGGCCTGGTGTCGTGCCAGGTGCCCCCGGAGCAACTGCTGGACAGCTGCTATGCGATCGCCGCGCGGATCGCGGCCTTTTCCCGGCCGGGCACCGAGTTGACCAAGCGCACACTGTGGAGCGGGCTCGATGCCGGTAGCCTGGAGGGGCACATGCAGGCCGAGGGTTTGGGACAGCTGTTCGTGCGCCTGCTCACCGCGAACTTCGAAGAAGCGGTCGCCGCGCGCAAAGAGCGCCGGCCGGCGGTTTTCACCGACGACACATAGGCAAGGGGCGCGATCGTGATCACGGCCACGAACCTCGAGGTTCGCGCCGGCGCGCGCATCCTGCTCTCACCCGACGGCCCGGACCTGCGCGTGCAGCCCGGCGACCGCATCGGGCTCGTCGGGCGCAACGGCGCGGGCAAGACCACCACCCTGCGGATCCTGGCGGGGGAGGGTCAGCCGTACGCCGGCACGGTCACCGCCACCGGCGAAATCGGTTACCTGCCACAGGATCCCAAACAGGGGGATCTGGAGGTGCTGGCGCGTGACCGGGTGCTGTCGGCCCGCGGGCTCGACGTGCTGGTCAGCGATCTCGAGAAGCAGCAGGTGCTGATGGCCGAGGTCGCCGACGACGAGGCGCGCGACCGCGCGATCCGCCGCTACGGGCAGCTGGAGGAACGGTTCGTCGCGCTGGGCGGCTACGGCGCCGAAAGCGAGGCCGGCCGGATCTGCGCGAGTCTCGGGCTGCCCGACCGGGTGCTGACGCAGAAGCTGCGGACCCTGTCCGGTGGGCAGCGCCGCCGGGTGGAGCTGGCGCGCATCCTGTTCGCCGCCTCCGATAGTGGTTCGGGTTCGGACACCACGCTGCTGCTCGACGAGCCGACCAACCACCTCGACGCGGATTCGCTTGGCTGGCTGCGCGACTTCCTGCGGGCGCACACCGGCGGGCTGGTCGTCATCAGCCACAACGTCGAATTGCTCGAGGACGTCGTCAACCGGGTGTGGTTTCTGGACGCGGTGCGCGGCGAGGTCGACATCTACAACATGGGCTGGAAGAAGTACCTCGACGCGCGCGCCACCGACGAGCAGCGCCGCCGCCGGGAACGCGCCAACGCCGAACGCAAGTCCACCGCGCTGCGCGAGCAGGCCGCGAAGTTGGGCGCCAAGGCAACCAAAGGCGCTGCGGCACAGAATATGTTGCGCCGCGCCGACCGGATGATGGCCGCCCTCGACGACGAACGGGTCGCCGACAAGGTGGCCCGCATCAAGTTCCCGACGCCGGCCCCGTGCGGGCGGACGCCGCTGGTGGTCAAGGAGCTGAGCAAGACCTACGGCTCGCTCGAGGTGTTCACCGGCCTGGACCTGGCCATCGACCGCGGCTCGCGGGTGGTGGTGCTGGGGCTCAACGGCGCCGGAAAGACCACGCTGCTGCGGCTGCTGGCGGGTGTGGAAAGTCCCGACACCGGCGGTCTGCAGCCCGGACACGGTTTGCGGATCGGCTATTTCGCGCAGGAGCACGACACGCTCGACGACGACGCGACCGTGTGGGAGAACATCCGGCACGCCGCACCCGAATCCGGCGAACAGGACCTGCGCGGCCTGCTCGGGGCGTTCATGTTCAGCGGCCCGCAACTCGACCAGCCGGCGGGCACGCTGTCGGGCGGCGAGAAGACCCGGCTGGCGCTGGCCGGCCTGGTGGCCTCCACGGCCAACGTGTTGCTGCTCGACGAACCGACCAACAACCTCGATCCCGCGTCGCGTGAGCAGGTGCTCGACGCGCTGCGCAGCTACGCCGGCGCGGTGGTGCTGGTGACGCACGACCCCGGTGCCGCCGAGGCGCTCGACCCGCAGCGGGTGCTGCTGCTGCCCGACGGCACCGAGGACTACTGGTCCGCCGAATACCGCGATCTCATCGAGCTGGCCTGATCCGAGGTTGCGTGTTCGGACACGCCGCCGCAGGCGATTTCGGCCAATCCGGCCCACGCCCGACAGCGGGTTTCTACTCTGGGTGCTTGGATCGTATCCGAGCGTGGGGAGAGGGCCTGTGAGGAAGCCGGTGCAGAAGTCGAACAAGACGCGCGAACAACTGCTGGGGGAGTTGCGCAGCGCCTACGAGCAGGGGGCCAGCATCCGCAATCTGGCGGCCACCGTCGGCAGATCCTACGGATCGGTGCACGGCATGCTGCGCGAGTCCGGTACCACGATGCGCGGCCGCGGCGGCCCCAACCACACGGCGAGGTCCCGCTGAGCCGCCGAGCGTGAATTCCGCGGCGCGGCAGTCGCATGTCGCGTCGCACGATTCACGGTCGGCCGGCTGCTAGGGCCCGCTGCCGTTGCGGCGCATCGATTTCTCCACCAGATCCAGCACCGCGCCCAGCCGCCGCGGTTCCTCCCCGGATGCCAGCCGGGCCACCAGGCCGTCCAGGACGAGCTCCAGGTAGCACTGCAACACATCGGCCGGTACGTCGTCGCGCACCCGGTGCGCCTCCTTCTGGCGGCGCAGGCGTTCGGTCGTCGCCGCGGCCAGTTCCGCGGACCGTTCCGCCCACCCGCGACTGAAGGCGGGGTCGTTGCGCAGCTTGCGCGCGATCTCCAGCCGGGTGGCCAGCCAGTCGAACTGTTCGGGCGCGGCGAGCATGTCGCGCATCACCTGGACGAGGCCCTCGCGGGAGGCCACGTCGGCCATCCGTTCGGCGTCCTCGTGTGCGAGCGCGAAGAACAGCGCGTCCTTGTCCCGGAAGTGGTGGAAGATCGCGCCGCGCGACATCCCGATCGCCTGTTCCAGCCGGCGGACGGTGGCCTTGTCGTAGCCGTACTCGGCGAAGCAACGACGGGCGCCGTCCAGGATCTGGCGGCGGCGGGCCGCCAGATGGTCCTGGCTGACTTTGGGCACAGGTGGTGGGGGCTAGGTCCGCGGGTGGCGACCCGCTGCGCCCGGCCGCGCCGCGCTTGCGATCGCCACTAGCCCGATTTGAGCATGTTGCGCAACACGTACTGCAGAATGCCGCCGTTGCGGTAGTAGTCGGCCTCGCCGGGGGTGTCGATGCGCACCACCGCGTCGAACTCGACCGGGTCACCGGAGTCCTTGCTCGCCTTGACGTGCACGGTCCTGGGCGTCTTGCCGGCGTTGAGCGCACCGATCCCGGTGATGTCGAAGACCTCGGTGCCGTCGAGCCCGAGCGAACCGGCCGACTTGCCCTCGGGGAACTGCAGCGGGATGACGCCCATGCCGATCAGGTTGGACCGGTGGATGCGCTCGAACGACTCGGCGATCACCGCCCGCACGCCCAGCAGCAGCGTGCCCTTGGCCGCCCAGTCCCGAGAGGAGCCGGACCCGTATTCTTTACCGCCCAGCACCACCAGCGGAATGTTCTGTGCCGCATAGTTTTGCGCCGCGTCGTAGATGAACGCCTGCGGACCGCCCTCCTGGGTGAAGTCGCGGGTGTAGCCGCCGGAAACATCGTCGAGCAGCATGTTGCGCAGCCGGATGTTGGCGAACGTGCCGCGGATCATCACCTCGTGGTTGCCGCGCCGGGAACCGAAGGAGTTGTAGTCCTTGCGGTCCACGCCGTGCTCGTCGAGGTACTGCGCCGCCGGGGTGCCCGGCTTGATCGCGCCGGCCGGGGAGATGTGGTCGGTGGTCACCGAGTCGCCGAGCAGCGCCAGCACCCGCGCACCGGTGATGTCGTCGACCGGTTCGGGGTCCGCCGGCATGCCGTCGAAGTACGGCGGCTTGCGCACGTACGTCGAGTCCTGGTCCCACTCGAAGGTGTTGCCGCTCGGGGTCGGCAGGTTGCGCCAGCGCGCGTCGCCCTTGAACACGTCGGCGTAGTTCTTGGTGAACATCTCGGAGTTGATCGCCGAGGCGATGGTGTCCGAGACGTCCTTCTGCGACGGCCAGATGTCCTTGAGGAACACGTCGTTGCCGTCCTTGTCGGTGCCCAGCGGATTCTTCTCGAAGTCGAAGTCCATCGTGCCGGCCAGCGCGTAGGCGACCACCAGCGGCGGCGAAGCCAGGTAGTTCATCTTCACGTCGGGGTTGATGCGGCCCTCGAAGTTCCGGTTGCCGGACAGCACCGCGCTCACCGCGAGGTCGTTGTCGTTGACGGCCTTCGACACGTCCTCGGGCAGCGGCCCGGAGTTGCCGATGCAGGTGGTGCAGCCGTAGCCGACGAGATAGAAGCCGAGCTTCTCCAGGTACGGCCACAGCCCGGCCTTCTCGTAGTAGTCGTGGACCACCTGCGAGCCGGGCGCCATCGACGTCTTCACCCACGGCTTGGAGCTCAGGCCCTTCTCGACGGCGTTGCGGGCCAAAAGCGCCGCGCCCAGCATCACCTCGGGGTTGGACGTGTTGGTGCACGACGTGACCGCGGCGATCACCACCGCGCCGTGGTCGATCACGAATTCGCCGAGCTCCGCGGACTTCACGGTCACCGGGTTGCTCGGACGGCCGTTGGCGTGTTCGGCGGCCGATGCCACGGGGGCGTCGCCGTGGTTGTTGGAGGACAGCGACGACGGGTCGCTGGCGGGGAAGCTCTCGTCGACGGCCTCGTCCAGCTTCGAGTACTCCGCGGTGCCCTGACTGTCGTCGACATAGCCGGGGAGTTGCCGGCGGAACGTTGCCTGGGCTTGCGACAACGGGATTCGGTCCTGCGGACGCTTGGGCCCGGCGATCGACGGCACCACGTCGGCCAGGTCGAGCTCGAGGTATTCGGAGAAGGCGGGCTCGTGGTGTGGGTTGTGCCACATGCCCTGTTCTTTGGCGTAGGCCTCGACCAGCGCCAGCTGCTCCTCGCTGCGCCCGGTGAACCGCAGGTAGGAGATGGTCTCCTCGTCGATCGGGAAAATTGCTGCGGTGGAACCGAATTCGGGGCTCATGTTGCCCAGGGTGGCGCGGTTGGCCAGCGGCACCTCGGCGACACCCTCGCCGTAGAACTCGACGAATTTGCCCACCACGCCGTGCTCGCGCAGCATCTGGGTGACCGTCAGCACCACGTCGGTGGCGGTGACGCCCGGCCGGATCTCGCCGGTCAGCTTGAAGCCGACGACCCGCGGGATCAGCATCGACACCGGCTGACCGAGCATGGCGGCCTCGGCCTCGATGCCGCCCACGCCCCAGCCCAGGACGCCGAGGCCGTTGACCATCGTGGTGTGCGAGTCGGTGCCCACGCACGTGTCGGGATATGCCACTCCGTCGCGCTCCATGACCACGCTGGCCAGGTACTCGATGTTCACCTGGTGCACGATGCCGGTGCCCGGGGGCACCACCTTGAAGTCGCGGAACGCGCCCTGGCCCCAGCGCAGGAACTGGTAGCGCTCCCCGTTGCGCTGGTACTCGAGTTCGACGTTGCGCTCGAACGCGTCGGCCCGGCCGAACAGGTCGGCGATCACCGAGTGGTCGATCACCAGGTCGGCGGGTGCGAGCGGGTTGACCTTGTCCGGGTCGCCGCCCAGGTCGGCGATGGCCTCCCGCATGGTGGCCAGGTCGACGATGCAGGGCACGCCGGTGAAGTCCTGCATGATCACGCGGGCCGGCGTGTACTGGATCTCGATGCTGGGCTCGGCCTGCCGATCCCAGTTCGCGATGGCCTCGATGTGGCCCTTGGTGATGTTGCTGCCGTCCTCGTTGCGCAGCAGGTTCTCGGCGAGCACCTTGAGGCTGTACGGGAGCTTCTCGGTGTTGGGGACGGCGTCCAGGCGATAGATCTGGTAACTCCTGCCGCCGACCTTCAGGTCGTTGCGGGCTCCGAACGAGTTCACAGGATCCTTGCTAGTCACATCAACTCCCGGGGATTGAGTTCTTGCGCCGACGGGCCGCGCCGGCGGAGCCACTTTAACAGTACGTTTGTCCTGCATTGCGGCTGCACGGGTACCACCCCAGTCTTGTCGCGCGGGGTGCGGGATCAAACCCCCTTCGCCGCGTGCAGCCCCCGGATCCCGCCGGCGGCCACGCTAGAGTGACCGCCGTGGCCCAGTGCCACGCGAGCGTGACGGCGCGACAGGAGCGACACGATGACTTTCTTCTGGCAACCTCTCCTGCCGACTTACATCCCGCAGGACGTCGACATGACCGTGGTCAAAGCCCAGGTGGCGGCCGACGGGGTCAGCGCACCGCCGGCGGCGGTCCCGGGACTGCGCGATGTGGTCAACCAGGCGCACGCCGAAGGCATCAACCTCAAGATCGTGCTGCTCGACCACAATCCGCCCAACGACACGCCCCTGCGCGACATCTCCACCGTGGTCGGCGCCGACTACCCCGACGCCACGGTCCTCACGCTCAGCCCGAGCTATGTCGGCAGCTACAGCACCCAGTTCCCGCGCGTGACGCTCGAGGCCGGCGAAGACCACTCCAAGACCGGCAACCCGGTGGTCTCGGCGCAGAACTTTCTGCACACCCTGGACACGCCCGAGTTTCCCTGGACCGGGCTGACGATATTCCTGCTGATCGGGGTGCTCGCGGCGGCCGTCGGGACCCGTTTCCTGCAGTTGCGTGCCAGGCGTGCGGCAACATCGGCCGGCGCGCCCGACGTTCCGGCGACCCGGCCGGAAAAGGTGTCTGACCAATAGCTTTCGGCGCGGCGCCCACCGGGCGCGCTCCCCGCGACTCCACCCGGCAAATACTGCAGATCACCATTCGGTCACATTAAACGCACGTCCAGAATGCAGTTTGTGACCACCGTTTCCGCTGCGTCATATGTGACGTACGGTGCAAATGATGCTCGTGTTATCTATGGCGCCTTACGTCACGACCTGCGCCGTCCATCCGCGTCAGACGTAGGAGACCTGAGTCGAATGAGAGGCACCCTGCGTGGCTTTTCTGTAAGACCGGCCGCAAAGCTGATACGGCCGGTCATCCCCTCGGTCCTGGGCTCGATCGTGAGCGCGGCGCTGCTGGTGGGCACCACCGGGCCGGCGCACGCCGATCCCGTGGCCGACAAGCTGGCCGCCGCGATCGCCAACGTCGCCAAGGCCAACCAGCGCCTGGAGGACCTCAACGCGGAAATCCGGACCGAACTCGAAAGCGTCAACAAGGCGATGGTCGACGTCGAGACCGCGCGGGACAGCGCCGCCACGGCCGAACACGACGTCGAGACCAGCCGGGGGGCCGTCAAGGACGCCGACGCGGCGATCGCCGCGGCGCAGCACCGCTTCGACCGCTTCGCCGCGGCGATGTACATGAACGGGCCGTCGGGCAGCTACCTGACCGCGACCAGCCCCGAAGACATCCTCGACACGCAGGCCACCGCCCAGGCGCTGACCGCCAGCTCGCAGTCGGCGATGGACAAGCTGCAGCGCGCCCGCACCGAGCAGGTGAACAAGGAGTCGGCGGCGCGGCTTGCCAAGCAGAGGGCCGACAAGGCCGCCGCCGACGCCAAGGCCAGCCAGGACGCCGCGGTGGCGGCGCTGGTGGACTCCAAGGACAAGTTCGTCCGGCAACGCGAGGAGGTCAGCCGTCTGGCCGCCGAGCGCGACGAGGCCCAGGCCACGCTCGAGGCCGCCAGGCGTGAGGCCGCGCACAAATGGTCGACGGGCAGCGGCGGGTCCGCCACCCCGCCGTCGGGGGACCGGTGGGGATCCGGCGACTCCGCCGCACCGTCGGCCGGCGGCCGCAAGTGGGACGGCGGCTGGGACCCGACGCTGCCCATGGTGCCCAGCGCCAACGTGCCCGGGGACCCGGTCGCGGTGATCAATCAGGTGCTGGGCTACTCGGCCACCTCGACGCAGGTCACCGCCAGCATGGGGCGAAACTTCCTGCAACAGTTGGGCATCCTCAAGCCGGATGACACCGGCATCACCAACAGCGCTCGCGGGGGCCGGATTCCGCGGGTCTACGGCCGGCAGGCCTCCGAGTACGTGATCCGGCGCGGCATATCGCAGATCGGGGTCCCCTACTCCTGGGGCGGCGGCAACGCGGCCGGGCCCAGCAAGGGCATCGACTCGGGAGCCGGCACCGTCGGCTTCGACTGTTCGGGCCTGGTGCTGTATTCGTTCGCCGGGGTGGGCATCAAGCTGCCGCACTACTCGGGTGCGCAGTACAAGCTGGGCCGCCAGATCCCGTCGGCGCAGATGCGCCGCGGCGACGTCATCTTCTACGGACCGGGCGGCAGCCAGCACGTGACGCTCTACCTCGGCAACGGCCAGATGCTCGAGGCCCCCGACGTCGGCCTGAAGGTGCGTGTCGCGCCCGTGCGTACCAGCGGCATGACGCCCTACGTGGTCCGCTACATCGAGTACTGAGCGAGGAGCCATGCGCCGCAAGCACTTTCGCCTCATCAATCTCGCCTTCAGCGCCGCCCTGGTGACCGGGCTGACGTGGTCGTCGCTGGTGTCCGGGGCGAGTCCGGCCGCCGCGGACCCCGGCCCGTGGGACCCGACGCTGCCGGCAATGGTCAGCGCGGGCGCACCGGGGGACCCGCTGGCGGTCGCCAACGCGTCGCTGCAGGCGACCGCCCAGGCCACCCAGACCACCTTCGATCTGGGCAGGCAGTTCCTGGGCGGGCTCGGCATCAACCTCCCCGGCGGGGAGGCCCCCGCCGCCGCCACCAGCAATCCCGGCGGCAAGATCCCGCGCGTCTACGGGCGCCAGGCCATCGAGTACGTGATCAAGCGGGGCGGCTCGCAGATGGGTGTGCCCTATTCCTGGGGCGGGGGTTCGCTGCAGGGCCCCAGCAAGGGCGTCGGCGACGGCGCCAACATCACCGGCTTCGACTGCTCCGGGTTGATGCGGTACGCCTTCGCCGGGGTCGGTGTGCTGATCCCGCGGTTCTCCGGGGACCAGTACAACGCGGGCCGCCACATCCCGCCCGACCAGGCCCGGCGCGGCGACCTGATCTTCTACGGCCCCGGCGGCGGCCAGCACGTGACGATGTATCTGGGCAACGGCCAGATGCTCGAGGCGTCCGGAAGCGCCGGCAAGGTGACCGTCAGCCCGGTGCGCAAGGCCGGCATGACGCCGTTCCTGACTAGGATTATCGAGTACTGAGCCAGGCGCGGTCGCCCGGGCGGGAGCCGCGGCGTCGACGGAATCCGGCGGGCCTGGAATAGTTGGACGCGGGCACGTGGCTGCCCCACGATTTCGGTCGTGCCGGCGGATGTGTCCGATTGAGCTGTGGAGGATTGCTAATGACATCAGCAGGCGGGCCGCCCCCGGGCGCCAGCGGTTACTCGGGCCCGGGCGCGCACGCCGTCCCGCCGGCCCCCGACGGGCCGTCCGCGGGCGGTGACGGGCTGGCCGCCGAGGTCCACACGCTGGAGCGGGCGATCTTCGAGGTCAAGCGGATCATCGTCGGCCAGGACCAGCTGGTGGAGCGCATGCTCGTCGGTTTGCTGTCCAAGGGTCACGTGCTGCTCGAGGGTGTCCCCGGCGTGGCCAAGACGCTGGCCGTGGAGACGTTCGCGAAGGTGGTCGGCGGCACGTTCGCGCGTATCCAGTTCACCCCCGACCTGGTTCCCACCGACATCATCGGCACCCGGATCTACCGGCAGGGCAAGGAGGAGTTCGACACCGAGCTCGGCCCGGTGGTGGTCAACTTCCTGCTCGCCGACGAGATCAACCGGGCCCCGGCGAAGGTGCAGTCGGCGCTGCTGGAGGTCATGCAGGAACGCCAGGTGTCCATCGGTGGCAAGAGGTTCCCGCTGCCCAACCCGTTCCTGGTGATGGCGACGCAGAACCCGATCGAGCACGAGGGTGTCTACCCGCTGCCCGAGGCGCAGCGGGACCGCTTCCTGTTCAAGATCAACGTCGGCTACCCGACGCCGGAAGAGGAACGCGAGATCATCTACCGGATGGGCGTCAAGCCGCCGCAGCCCAAGCAGATCATGAACCCGGGCGACCTGCTGCGGCTGCAGGACATCGCGGCCAACAACTTCGTCCACCATGCGCTGGTCGACTACGTGGTGCGCGTGGTCACCGCCACGCGTCATCCCGAGCAGCTCGGCATGAACGACGTCAAGGCGTGGATCTCGTTCGGCGCGTCCCCGCGTGCCTCGCTGGGCATCATCGCGGCGTCGCGCTCGCTGGCGCTGGTGCGCGGTCGCGATTACGTGATCCCGCAGGACATCGTCGAGGTGATCCCGGACGTGCTGCGCCACCGGCTGGTGCTGACCTACGACGCGCTGGCTGACGAGATCAGCCCCGAGGTCGTCATCAACCGGGTGTTGCAGACGGTTGCCCTGCCGCAGGTGAATGCCGTTCCGCAGCAAGGCCAATCGGTGCCCCCGGTGATGCAGGCCGCGGGCGCGGCCAGCGGTCGGTGACCGACACCGACCCCGCCGCGGTACCCGCGGCTCCTCGCCATCCACCGTCGATGCAGCGCGGGCAGATCAACGACCCGAAGCTGTCGGCGGCGCTGCGCACCCTGGAGCTCACCGTGCGCCGCAAGCTGGACGGCGTGCTGCACGGCAATCACCTCGGGCTGATCCCGGGTCCGGGCAGCGAGCCGGGGGAGTCCCGCGAATACCAGCCCGGTGACGACGTCCGCCGGATGGACTGGGCGGTCACCGCGCGCACCACGCACCCCCACGTCCGGCAGATGATCGCCGATCGGGAGCTGGAGACCTGGCTGGTGGTCGACCTGTCGGCCAGCCTGGACTTCGGCACCGTGGGATGCGAGAAGCGCGACCTGGCGGTGGCGGCGGCGGCCGCGATCACCTACCTCAACAGCGGGGGCGGCAACCGGCTCGGCGCGCTGATCACCAACGGCGAGAGGATGATCCGGGTGCCCGCGCGGTCGGGGCGCCAGCATGAGCAGACGCTGTTGCGCACCATCGCCACCACGCCGCGGGCGCCGGTCGGGGTGCGCGGGGATCTGGCCACGGCCATCGACGCGCTGCGCCGCCCGGAACGCCGCCGCGGCATGGCGGTCATCATCAGCGACTTCCTGGGGCCGATCAACTGGATGCGCCCGCTCCGGGCGATCTCGGCCCGCCACGAGGTGCTGGCCATCGAGGTGCTCGACCCGCGCGACGTCGAACTGCCCGACGTGGGCGACGTCGTGCTGCAGGACGCCGAATCCGGAGTGACCCGCGAGTTCACCATCGACGCCCAGCTGCGCGACGACTTCGCCAGGGCGGCCGCCGCGCACCGCGCCGAGGTGGCCCGCACGATCCGCAGCTGCGGGGCCCCGGTGCTGACGTTGCGCACCGACCGCGACTGGATCGCCGACATCGTCCGCTTCGTCGAGTCCCGCCGGCGCGGGGCACTGGCGGGGCGGCAGTGACCTTGCCGTTCTTCGGCGCGATGTCGCTGTCCGGCTTCGCGCATGCGTGGTTCTTTCTTTTCTTCGTGGTGGTCGTCGGGCTGGCCGCGCTGTACGTGGTGATGCAGGTGGCCCGGCAGCGGCGGATGCTGCGCTTCGCCAACATGGAGCTGCTGGAGAGCGTCGCTCCCAAGCGGGCCTCTCGCTGGCGGCACGTGCCGGCGATCCTGCTGGTGGTGTCGCTGGCGGTGCTCACGGTCGCGATGGCAGGCCCCACGCGCGACGTCCGGATCTCGCGCAACCGCGCGGTGGTGATGCTGGTGATCGACGTGTCGCAGTCGATGCGCGCCACCGACGTCCAGCCCAACCGGATGGCCGCCGCGCAGGATGCCGCCAAGCAGTTCGCCGACGAGCTGACCCCGGGCATCAACCTCGGGCTGATCTCCTACGCGGGCACGGCGTCGGTGCTGGTGTCGCCGACCACCAACCGGGATGCGACCAAGAACGCGCTGGGCAAGCTGCAGTTCGCCGACCGGACCGCCACGGGCGAGGCCATTTTCACCGCCCTGCAGGCGATCGCGACGGTCGGCGCGGTGATCGGCGGCGGCGACACCCCGCCGCCGGCGCGCATCGTGCTGTTCTCCGACGGCAAGGAGACGATGCCGACCAACCCGGACAACCCCAAGGGGGCGTTCACCGCCGCGCGCGCCGCCAAGGACCAGGGGGTGCCGATCTCGACGATCTCGTTCGGCACGCCGTACGGCTTCGTCGAGATCAACGACCAGCGCCAGCCGGTGCCGGTCGATGACTCCACCATGAAAAGGGTCGCCGAACTTTCCGGCGGGAATTGGTATAACGCGTCCAGCCTTTCGGAGCTCAAAGCGATCTACGCGACGCTGCAGCAGCAGATCGGCTACGAGACCATCAAGGGCGATGCCAGCGTGGGTTGGTTGCGGCTGGGTGCGCTGGTGCTGACGCTGGCGGCGCTGGCCGCGCTGCTGATCAACCGCCGCCTGCCGGGCTGACGCTTCTGGGATTGTCGCGTCGCTTCTCGGCTTTTCGCTGGGCGCGCCAGGCGGCGAGCCGTCGCCGACCGCCTGGCTAGCCGCCCCGGTGCTGCCCGTTGGCTTCGGCGCCGTTCTGGCGTCCGCGCAGCGCCGTCAGGGCACGCTGTTCACCGGCGTGGGCCGCGTCGCGCAGTGCCGCCGCTTCGGCCGGCGGATCGGCGAACAGGAGACTGCCCGAGCCCGGTCGTCCGCCCAGGCCGAGTTTGTTCAGGCGCTTGGGCACCGGGGCGCCCTGATACGGCAGTGGGATGGGGTGGCCGTGGTCGTCGACCGGGCCCAGCGGCTGGTGCACTTCGATGTAAGCGCCGTGGGGCAGGCGTTTGATGATGCCGGTTTCGATGCCGTGCTCGAGCACCGCGCGGTCGCTGCGCTGCAGACTGACGCACCAGCGATAGGTGACGAAGTAGACGATCGGCGGCAGCACCACCATCCCGATGCGCCCCAGCCACGTCATCGCGTTCAAGGAGATGTTGAACTTGTAGGCGATGATGTCGTTGAACGACGAGAACGTGAGCACGATGTAGAACGCGATCGCCATCGCTCCGATCGACGTACGCACCGGGACGTCACGCGGGCGCTGCAGCAGGTTGTGGTGCGCGTGGTCGCCGCTGAACCGCTTCTCCAGGAACGGATACGCGATGAGGACGGCGAAGATGACACCCATCAGCACCGCGACGGCCACGGCGGCCGGGATCGTGTGGTGCCAGAAGTAGAACTCCCACGCCGGCCACAGCCGGACCAGCCCGTCGGTCCACATCAGGTAGAAGTCCGGCTGCGAGCCCGCGGAAACCTGAGACGGCTTGTAGGGACCCAGATTCCAGATCGGGTTGATCTGCAACACGCCACCCATGAGGCCGAGCACGCCGACGATCGCCGCGAAGAAGGCGCCGGACTTGACGGCGAACACCGGCATCACCCGCACGCCGACCACGTTGTGCTCGCTGCGTCCGGGCCCGGGGAACTGGGTGTGCTTCTGGAACCACACCAACGCCAGATGCAGCCCGATCAGTGCCAGCATGATGCCCGGGAAGATCAGGATGTGGATCGCATACAGGCGCGGGATCAGGACGTCGCCGGGGAAATCCCCACCGAACAACGCCCAGTGCAGCCAGGTGCCGATCACGGGGATCCCCAAGGTGATCGAGGAAAGCGCCGCCCGCAGGCCGGTGCCCGAGAGCAGGTCGTCGGGCAGCGAGTAGCCGAAGAAGCCCTCGAACATGGCCAGAATCAGCAGCAGCGACCCGATCACCCAGTTGGCCTCGCGGGGCCGGCGGAACGCGCCGGTGAAAAAGATCCGGGCCAGGTGCACCATGATCGCGGCGGCGAACATCAGTGCGGCCCAGTGGTGGACCTGCCGCATGAACAGCCCGCCCCGCACCTCGAAGGAGATGTCGAGGGTCGACGCGTACGCCTTCGACATCTCGATGCCGCGCAGCGGCTGGTAGACGCCGCGGTAGGTGACCTCCGTCATCGACGGGTCGAAGAACAACGCCAGGTACACGCCGGTGAGCAGCAGCACGACGAAGCTGTAGAGCGCGATCTCGCCGAGCAGGAACGACCAGTGCGTCGGGAACACCTTGTTCAGCTGGCGACGCACCGCCGCGGCGGGGTGGTAGCGGGTATCGATCGCCTCGGCCTGACGCGCGAGCGTGGTGGGAGTATCGAGGCTGGAACTCATGTGGCGTGCCCTTCACGAGGTGGGTCTGGCAGGACGTCGGTGCGGCGGGTATTGCGGTCTGCCCAGAGGACGACCAGTGCGTGCGGCACCGTCAGCGCGAGCAGAAGGCGTAAGACCTGGGCCAAGACCGCGGGTGGATCCGACGCCGACGCCGTCAACCAGGCGAGCGCGGTCAACGCCGTCCATGCCGCAAGCGATGGCACCGCGGCCAGTCGGATCAGCCGCAGGACGGCCTCGCGGCGTCGGCCCGTGGTGAGCAGCGCGGCGCAGCCCGGCTCGATGGTCAGCAGCCGCGCGCAGTGGCGCAGCGAGTGCCAGCCGCCGAACCACACGGCGAACGCGAGCAGCGGTGGCGCGAGCAGCCCGACGGCGCCGAGGATCAGGACGTCGAGAGCGACCGCCGGATGACCGGTCCGCAGCGACGCGACCACCGCGACCAGCGCCGCCAGCAGCCACACCGCGACCAGACCGGTCTGCATCGGTGCCCAGCCGAGCGCCCGGGCAAGACCCGGTGAGACGGTGGTCGCCACCGCCCTCAGCTGGTCGCCGCTACGGGCCAGGGGCAGCAGGAGCGCCCCGGTTCCGGCGACGGCGACCGCAAGGGCCACCAGGTGCGGCGGCCGCCAGCCGGTGAGTCGGCGTGCGACCTCGAGTTCGCCGAGGCCGAAGTGCAGCCCGCTCAGGATCACAACGGCGATCAACGCGGCCGGATCGGCCCACCGCAGCAACGCGCACACGCCCGCCGCCGCTCCGGCGTAGACGGCCGCGACAGCCGCCACGGGTCTGTCCCCGGCCAGGCGCGCGACGATCGCATGGTCGGCCGCGCCGTGCGGGACTCCGGCCACCAGCCCCAGGCCGGCGAGTGCCAGCACCACCGGCGCCGGGACGGCGGGCAGTCCGATGAGGTGTCCGCCCGCCACCACCGCCGTACCCGACAGCACCCATCTCGACCAGGTGGCGGCGGTCGTGAGCGGCGTTCGCCCGGCGGTCGTGCCGGGGGACGCCGGCCCGCACGGGCCGGTCGCCGCGACTGTTGCGCCCCGAGGGCGGGTGCGGCTTCCGGTACCCATGCGAACCTGCCTTGCCAGAAGAACCATGACGGACCGCTGGCGCTACGCCGCTACCCTGACGCGCTGATCGGTGTGCACGCCCTCCCGGACCGCGAAGTCGGGTTCGTCGGCCGTGGACTTGACGCGGGCGATCTTGTAGATCAACAGCCCGTAGAGGCACTTGGCCAAGATGTCGGCGACCGAGTAGCCGCCCTGCTTGACCACCCATGCGGCCGCGCCCGCGTGCGGCGCGTAGAGCGGAATGATGTAGGCGATGGGGTAGACGCCCCAGGTGGCCAGCAGCAAGTAACGGATTCCGCTCACGGTGCTACGCACGGCTGCGGGCTGACGATCCAGCGATCGGGTCAGCTCGACGAACAGCACGTAGAGGATGTAGAGGAAGGGAATCGTGGACAGCAACCCGAAGACGTTGCGCACCGCATTGTCGCCGCTGATCTCCCCGGGGTAGCCCAGACCGATCATCAGGGCCGATGCGGGAATGAGCCGGTAGAGCAGGGAATTCTGCAGCTTGCGGGCCAGCGCCAGCACGACGACGAGCTCGGTCAGCAGCAGTGGCACCGTGAGGACCCAGTCGACGTAGCGGTACGCCTCGTTGAACGATTGCCCGGCCGCCTGGACGTAGGTGCCGCGTCCGCCCACGGCGGTGGTGACGAACGCCTGCTTGAACGAGTCGAAGATGCGGAAGTAGTGGTAGGCGGCGATGCCGCAGACGATCGCGGACATCAGTACGGCCTGCCGGTAGCGAGCCAGCACCCGTCCTTGCGCGGCCAGCAGGAAAATCGCGGTGAACAGTTGCGCCGCGATCGAGAAGGACAGCAGGTTGTAGACCGTGTCGAATTGGGAGTGGGTCAGTTCGTCAGGGGTCATCGTTGAACCTTTGAACTTGAGGGGACAGGGATGAAACAGATCGTACACTAATGTACAAACTATCCAGTAGTGGTTAGAACACACATTTCTGGTTGAACCGTTCATCGGGTAGTTTTGGGAACCACCTGCGACACATCCAGCCCGCGTGCAGCGGGGGAAGGGACGCTCGGATGACACTCGCGCACGGCCGCCGGACGGGCCCTCCGGACGAGGACGCCCGGATCACCCGGACCCGGGGCGACATCGCGCGCACGGCTTTCGACGTCCTGATCGAGGAGGGGGCCGAGGCGCTCACGCACGCCCGCGTCGCCGAGCGGGCCGGCTACTCGAAGACCACCCTCTACAAGCACTGGCCATTGCGGTCCGACCTTGCGGCCCTGGCCTTGGAGGCGCTTCGGGAGGTCAAGCACCACGAACGGACCGGCGATATCCGCGCCGATCTGATCGGGCAGCTCACGGCGTTCCGGCAGGGGGTGGTCGACCTGCGGCTCGACCGGGTGCTCTCCGCGATGGCCCAGTGGGCGACGGTCGACACGATGAGTCGGATCAGAAACGAGATCAATGCCGAGGGTCAGCGACCGATCCGGACGATTCTCGCCGACGTCTTCGAGGGTCCGGAGTTGGATGCGGCGGTTTCGATGCTCTCCGGCGTGGTTGCGTGCCCGTCGCTGATGTTCGGTACGGTGCCCGGCGACGACGTCATCGAGGCCGCGGTCGACATCGTCCTTCGTCGTCGTTGAGCCGCGGCGAGCCGATTGCAGTGCCCGCGCGGCAAGGCGCTAGGTTGGCGGGGTGACTGACACGGCCACCGACAAGAGCACCGAGAACGCCGCGGCAGCGGTCAGGCCACCGTTCGTGTCCCGTTCCGTCCTGGTCACCGGGGGAAACCGGGGGATCGGCCTGGCGATCGCGCAGCGGCTGGCCGCCGACGGCCACAAGGTGGCCGTCACGCACCGTGGCTCCGGGGTGCCCGAGGGGCTGTTCGGCGTCGAGTGCGACGTCACCGACGAGGAGGCCGTCGATCGCGCCTTCAAAGACGTTGAGCAACACCAGGGCCCGGTCGAGGTGCTGGTGTCCAACGCCGGCCTGTCCGCGGACGCGTTCCTCATGCGGATGACCGTGGAGAAGTTCCAGAAGGTCATCGACGCCAACCTGACCGGTGCGTTCCGGGTCGCCCAGCGGGCGTCGCGCAGCATGCAGCGCAAGCGGTTCGGCCGGATGATCTTCATCGGGTCGGTATCGGGCACCTGGGGCATCGGCAACCAGGCCAATTACGCGGCCTCCAAGGCCGGTGTGATCGGCATGGCCCGCTCGATCGCCCGGGAGCTGTCGAAGGCCAACGTGACCGCGAACGTCGTGGCCCCGGGCTACATCGACACCGACATGACCCGCGCGCTGGATGAGCGGATTCAGGAGGGGGCGCTGCAATTCATCCCGGCCAAGCGGGTCGGCACCGCCGCCGAGGTCGCCGGGGTGGTCAGCTTCCTCGCGTCCGAGGACGCGAGTTACATCTCCGGTGCGGTGATCCCGGTCGACGGCGGCATGGGTATGGGCCACTGACGAAACCACAAGATTAGGACGGACATGGCAGGACTGCTCGAAGGCAAACGAATCCTGGTCAGCGGGATCATCACCGACTCGTCGATCGCGTTCCACATCGCCAAGGTGGCCCAGGAGGCGGGGGCGCAGTTGGTGCTGACCGGTTTCGACCGGTTGCGGCTGATCCAGCGCATCGCCGACCGGCTGCCGGAGAAGGCGCCGCTGATCGAGCTCGACGTGCAGAACGAGGAGCACCTGAACACGCTCGCCGACCGGGTGATCGAGGTGATCGGGCAGGACAACAAGCTCGACGGCGTGGTGCACTCGATCGGCTTCATGCCGCAGACCGGGATGGGGATCAACCCGTTCTTCGACGCGCCCTACGAAGACGTCTCCAAGGGCATTCACATCTCGGCGTTCTCGTACGCCTCCCTGGCAAAGGCGTTGCTGCCCATCATGAATCCCGGCGGCAGCATCGTCGGCATGGATTTCGACCCGAGCCGCGCCATGCCCGCCTACAACTGGATGACGGTGGCCAAGAGCGCGCTGGAGTCGGTGAACCGATTCGTGGCGCGCGAGGCGGGCAAGTACGGGGTGCGCTCGAATCTGGTTGCCGCGGGCCCGATCCGGACGCTGGCCATGAGTGCGATCGTCGGCGGTGCGCTCGGCGAGGAGGCCGGCGCCCAGATGCAGCTGCTGGAGGAGGGCTGGGACCAGCGCGCTCCGATCGGCTGGAACATGAAGGACCCCACGCCGGTCGCCAAGACCGTGTGCGCACTGCTGTCGGAGTGGCTGCCCGCGACGACCGGTACCATCATCTTCGCCGACGGCGGCGCCAGCACCCAGTTATTGTAGGCACCAATGCAATTCGATGCGGTCCTGCTGCTGTCGTTCGGCGGGCCGGAGGGGCCTGAGCAGGTGCGGCCGTTCTTGGAGAACGTCACCCGCGGCCGTGGCGTGCCACCCGAACGCCTCGACGAGGTCGCGGAGCACTACCTGCATTTCGGCGGGGTGTCGCCGATCAACGGGATCAACCGCGCGCTGATCACCGAGTTGCGGGAAGAGCTGGGCCTGCCGGTGTACTTTGGCAACCGCAACTGGGAGCCCTACGTCGAAGAGACCGTTGCGACCATGCGCGACAACGGTGTTCGCCGGGCGGCGGTGTTCACCACCTCGGCGTGGAGCGGGTATTCCAGCTGTACCCAGTACGTCGAGGACATCGCCCGGGCCCGGCGGGTGACCGGGCCGGGCGCACCCGAACTGGTCAAACTGCGGCCCTACTTCGACCATCCGCTGTTCGTCGAGATGTTCGCCGAGTCGATCGCCGCGGCCGCCGCGACGGTCCCGCGTGGCGCGCGGCTGGTGTTCACCGCGCATTCCATCCCGGTGGCCGCCGACCGGCGCTGCGGCCCCGACCTCTACAGCCGCCAAGTCGGTTATGCCGCAAGGCTGGTGGCCGCGGCCGCCGGATACGCCGATTACGACGTCGTGTGGCAGTCGCGTTCGGGGCCGCCGCGGGTGCCCTGGCTGGAACCCGACGTGGGCGACCACCTGGCGGCGCTGGCGCAAGCCGGCACCGACGCCGTCGTCGTTTGTCCGATCGGCTTCGTCGCCGACCACATCGAGGTGGTGTGGGATCTCGACCACGAGTTGCGCCTGCAGGCCCGGGCGGCGGGCGTGGCGTTCGCCCGGGCCGCGACACCCAATGCCGACCGGCGTTTCGCCCGGCTGGCCGCCGGTTTGATCGACGAACTGTGCGGCGACCGCACGCCCGAGCGGGTGACCGGCCGTGACCCGGTGCCGGGTTGCCTGGCCAGCGTCAACGGCGAGCCGTGCCGCCCGCCGCACTGCGTGGCGCGGGATCGGTAGCGGCGTTTCACCGGCGCCTCAGTCCGCCCAGGCCGAGCGCAGGATCGCGGTGACCGCGGCCATCCGCGCCGACCGCACCACCGCGGTCAGCGGTCGCAGCGCGTCGTTGGCGATGCGTGACTCGGACGAGGATTGCGCCATGACCGGTTCCGCCCCGGCGAACGGACCACGGGCAGAGTCCGACAATCGGCTGAGCCCGGCGCTGACCGCGATGATCGCGTCGACGTGCGCGGCGTTCTCCAGCACCCGCAGTGCCCGCGACGGTGCATGGTCGGGAATCCGGTGCTGCCGTGCGGATTCCAGCAGCTGCTCGACGAGCCCGCGCGGGTCGTCGACGTCGGTGGCCGCCGATCCGATCCCGAGGGCGCCCAGCGCGTCGGCGGCCGAGCGCACGGCCGAGCGCAGGGAGTACTCGGCATCGCCGAGTTCGTGGTGTTGCAGCGCCGGCGCACCGGGCAGGGAGTACACGGTCCATGACAGCGCCGACGATTCGGGCAGGCCCGCGTCGCCGGTGGCATCCTCGAAGTCGTCGTAGCCGAACTCGGGGACCATCCCGACGGCGCTGCCGTCAGGGTCGGGGCCGGTGATGATGATCGCCTCGCCCGCGGCCAGCGCGTCGCGCTGGAACTGGGTTCCCGCGGCCAGCCCCCGCACGTCGCCGGGCACCGGCAGCAGCACGTTGATGGTGCCGCGCAACCGGACCGGGCCGCCGGCCGCCGGGCGTCCCGACGCCGTGCGCAGGGTCTGCAACAACGACACCGCGCCGGCGTCGTCGACATCGGGCCACGGCAGCCCGGTGTGGCCGGCCGCGACCGCATCATATGCGGTGACGGATTGCTTTGGCGCCCAAAGGGATAACGCGTCCAGAACGTCGTCGGGCGCGGCCTTGCCCGCAAGCCAGGCGTTGGCCCACAGGGACAGCGAAACACTGGGACACCACACGATGTCGCAGTGTAGTGGCTTTGTCCGCCGCGGGCCGATCATGCGCGATCACGCGTATTCTGGCCGCATGCCCGGCGCGGCGCTTTGGCTGATCTGCGCACTGGTGCTGGCCAGCGCGGAGGCCCTCACCGGCGATATGTTCCTGCTCATGCTCGGCGGCGGCGCGCTGGCCGCGTCGGCGGCCAGCTGGCTGGCGGACTGGCCGATCTGGGCCGACGGGCTGGTGTTCCTGATCGTTTCGGTGCTGCTGCTGGTGCTGGTCCGTCCGGCGCTGCGGCGCAGGCTGACGCCCGGGGCGCCGCAGTTGGGCATCGAGGCGCTGGAGGGCCGCAGCGCGCTGGTGCTCGACCGGGTGGCCCGCGACGCGGGCCAGGTGAAGCTCGACGGCCAGGTCTGGACGGCGCGGCCGCTGAACGACGGCGACGTCTACGAACCGGGGGAGTCGGTCACCGTCGTGCACATCGACGGCGCCACCGCGGTGGTGTTCCGAACCGCGTGACGGTGTTCGACAGAGGCTGCGGGAGAAAGGAAGTCCGATGCAAGGTGCGGTTGCAGGCCTGGTATTGCTGGCCGTTTTGGTGATCTTCGCCATCGTTGTGGTGGCCAAGTCGGTTGCGTTGGTCCCGCAGGCCGAGGCGGCGGTGATCGAACGGCTGGGCCGGTACAGCCGCACGGTCAGCGGCCAGCTGACCTTGTTGGTGCCGTTCATCGACCGGGTCCGCGCGCGGGTGGACCTGCGCGAGCGGGTGGTGTCGTTTCCGCCGCAGCCGGTGATCACCGAGGACAACCTGACCCTGTCGATCGACACGGTGGTGTACTTCCAGGTCACCAACCCGCAGGCGGCCGTCTACCAGATCAGCAACTACCTCGTCGGGGTCGAGCAGCTCGCCACGACCACGCTGCGCAACGTCGTCGGTGGCATGACGCTGGAGCAGACGCTGACGTCCCGCGACCAGATCAACGGTCAGTTGCGGGGCGTGCTCGACGAGGCGACCGGCCGCTGGGGCCTGCGGGTGGCGCGGGTCGAGCTGCGCAGCATCGACCCGCCCCCGTCGATCCAGGCGTCGATGGAAAAGCAGATGAAGGCCGACCGCGAGAAGCGGGCGATGATCTTGACCGCCGAAGGGATGCGCGAGTCGTCGATCAAGGAGGCCGAGGGGCAGAAGCAGGCGCAGATCCTGGCGGCCGAGGGCGCCAAGCAGGCCGCGATCCTGGCCGCCGAGGCCGAGCGGCAGTCGCGCATGCTGCGCGCCCAGGGCGAGCGCGCCGCGGCCTACCTGCAGGCGCAGGGGCAGGCCAAGGCCATCGAGAAGACGTTCGCCGCGATCAAGGCCGCCCGGCCCACCCCGGAGTTGCTCGCCTATCAATACCTGCAGACGCTGCCGGAGCTGGCGCGCGGTGACGCCAACAAGGTGTGGGTGGTGCCCAGCGACTTCAGCGCGGCGTTGCAGGGGTTCACCAGGATGCTGGGCAAACCGGGCGAGGACGGAGTGTTCCGGTTCGAGCCGTCGCCGGTCGACGAGGCGCCCGCACCGGCGGCAGGCGACGACGCCGACGTCGCCGACTGGTTTTCGACCGAGACCGATCCGGTGATTGCGCGGGCGGTGGCCAAGGCGGAGGCGATTGCGCAGAAGCCGGTGGATGGTCATGGTGGGCTGCCACCGGAGTTGAATCAGTAGTCGGCGTTTAGAGCAGGCCGCCGCCGGTGCCGCCGGCGCCGCCGCTGCCGCCTGCGCCGCTGTCCGCAGTGCCGCCGGCGGATCCGGGTGCGCCGGCGGTGCCGCCGCCGTGCCCGCCGCTGCCGCCGCTGCCGCCGGTGCCGCCGACGGTGCCGTTGCCGCCGCTGCCGCCGCTGCCGCCGGTGCCGCCGCTGCCGAGGAGGCCGGCGTTGCCGCCGTTGCCGCCGGCGCCGCCGGTGCCGGTGTTTGCGCTGTTCGCGGTGCCGCCGGTGCCGCCGCTGCCGCCGGTGCCGCCGCCGCCTTCCAGGAATCCGCCGTTGCCGCCGTTGCCGCCGGGGCCGCCGTCGTTGCCGGTGGCGCTGGGCAGTTCGGCGCCGCCGCCGCCTGCGCCGCCGTTGCCGCCGGTGCCGAACAGGGTGCCGGCGTTGCCGCCGGCGCCGCCGGCGGCGCCGTTGGTGCCGGCTCCGCCTTTGCCCAGGAACGTTGTGCCGCTGGCGCCGCCGGCGCCGCCGTCGCCGCCGTTGCCGCCGATCAGGCCGCCTTGGCCGCCATGGCCGCCGGTGCCGCCGGTGGCCGGGCCGCTGTTGCCGCCGGCACCGCCGGCGCCGCCGTTGCCGATGCCCAGGGTGCTGCCGGCGCCGCCGTCGCCGCCGTCGCCGCCGATTCCGGAGGCGCCGTAGCCGCCGGTGCCGCCTGATCCGCCCAGGCCGAGCAGTTCGCCGCCGGTGCCGCCGGTGCCGCCCGCGCCGCCGGAGCCAAAGCCTGCTGCGCCGCCGGCGCCGCCGACCCCGCCGGCGCCGACGAGTCCGGCCGCGCCGCCTGCGCCGCCGTGGCCGCCGACGCCGCCGCCGGTGAACGGCCCGCTGAATCCTCCGTTGCCGCCGGCACCGCCGATGCCGAGCAGTGCGCCCCCGGCGCCGCCGGCGCCGCCGTCGCCGCCGACCACCCCGACGCCCAGGATGGTGCCGTTGGAGCCGGTGCCGGTGCCACCGGTGCCCCCGCCGCCGCCGACGCCGATGAGTCCGGCCGCGCCGCCGGTGCCGCCGGTGCCGCCGTCGCCGCCGACGCCGGTGCCTCCGACGCCGCCGTGCCCGCCGTCACCGATGAGGATTCCCTGGCCGCCGATGCCGCCGTCGCCGCCGCGGCCGAGTCCGCCCTGGCCGCCCTGGCCGCCGGCCCCGCCGACTCCGGCGAGTAGGCCGGCTTGGCCGCCGGCGCCCCCCCGGGCGCCCGTGGCCCCGGATACAGGGCCCCCCCAGCCCCCCCCGCCCCCCCCCCCCCACCAAAACCCCCTTACCCCCCCCCCCCCCCCC
>NZ_VMQU01000230.1 GCF_007714205.1 Mycobacterium helveticum
CACTGTTGCCGCCCCCGCCGCCGAGCGCCCGCGTCCCGCTGCCGGGGGGCGGCGCCCTGAGAACGCTGCCCGGCGAGGGCGACCTGCTCGCGCTGACCCTCGACGACGGCGTCAACAGCGATGTGGTGCGCGCCTACACGCAACTCGCCCGGGACACCGGCGTGCGGATGACGTTCTTCGTCAACGGGATCTACGACTCCTGGACCGAGAACCGCGACATGCTGCTGCCGTTGGTGGAATCCGGGCAGATTCAGCTCGGCAACCACACCTGGTCGCACCCGGACCTAACGGCGGTGCCCCACACCAGGATTTCGGAAGAACTCACCCGCAACGACGAATTTTTGAAGAAGACGTACGGCGTCGGCGCGAAACCGTATTACCGGCCCCCCTACGCGAAGCGCAACGCCACCGTCGACGCGGTCGCGGCCGACCTCGGCTACACCGCCCCCACGTTATGGTCGGGCTCGCTGTCGGATTCGACGTTGATCACCGAGGACTACATCCTGAAGATGGCCGACCAGTACTTCACCCCGCAGGCCATCGTGATCGGGCACCTCAACCACCTGCCCGTCACGCACGTCTATCCGCAGCTGATCGACATCATCCGGTCGCGGAACCTGCGCACCGTCACGCTCAACGACGTCTTCCTCAGAACCCCGTAGCGGCGCGGATCGTCAGCCGTCGGCCGTTCGAGATCGGGCCGCGAGCAACAACTGCAGGCTTTCCCGCAGTTCGGTCAATTGGCGGCGCCCCACGGTATTTTCCCATTGCGACTCCAATTCCTTTGCACTGGAGTGCATTACGCGCAGGGCATGGCGGCCCCGCGCCGTCAGTTCGACGATCCGCGCGCGGGCGTCGCCGGGAGCGGGCACCCTGCTGACCGACTGCACTCAGGCCCGGCCGGCGTCGCTGCTGCAGATCCACGGCACGGCCGACGACCGGGTGCCCTACACCGGCGGGCCCGGAAAAGCGTTCGGGGTCAACGGCGCTCCGCGGGTCGACGGGCCCTCGGTGGAGTCGGTCAACGCCACCTGGGGTGCCATCGACGCCTGCGGGCCGCCCACCTCCGCCACCGTCGGCGACGTCACCACGCAAACCGCCGGCTGCGCCGACGGGCGGACCGTGGAGTTGATCTCGGTGGCCGGCGCGGGGCACCAGTGGCCCGGCGGAAAGCGCACGCCGCCGGCAGAACTCGCCGGCGTCCCCGAGCCGTCGGCGGCACTCGACGCGACCGACACCATCTGGCGATTCTTCGACGCGCACCGCGGTTAGACCCGCCACACCGATCTCTAAAATTTTAGAGATTGCCTTCCGCTCACGGGTGGTTGATTGTTACCGTTCCGTAATGCGCGGGTTTGGGGGGATTTTCGCGGTCCTACTGCTGATCGTTGCCGCATCGGCCGGCCTGGCGGACGCCCGGGCCGACAGCGGCGACGAGCCGCGATACGCCGAGTTCTACCTTCCGCCGGACCTACTGCCGCCCGGCCGGCCCGGTGACCTGATCCGCACCGAGCCCTCGCGCCTGGTGCTCGAGCCCTCCGGCCAACTCGGCGCGATCATGGCGACCGGAACCCGGATCATGTACCGCAGCACCGACACCCGCGGGAACCCGATCGCGGTCACCGGCACCTACTTCGAGCCGTACAACGACTGGCCCGGCAAGGGACCGCGGCCCCTGATCAGCTACGCGCCCGGCACGCAAGGTCAGGGCAATCAATGCGCCCCGTCCCGAATGTTCAACCAGGGCATCCACTATTCGGGCGGCTGGGACATCATGTTCAACTACGAGGAGATGTTCGTCGCCACCATGGTCGCCCGCGGCTTCGCCGTCGTGATGACCGACTACGAAGGCCTCGGCACCGTGTCCATGCACACCTACGTGGGCCGGGTAGCCGAGGGCCAGGCGGTGCTCGACGCCGCGCGGGCGGCCATGCACCTGCCCGAAACGTCCCTGGATCCGTCTGGGCCCGTTGCCTTCTGGGGATATTCCCAGGGCGGCGGCGCGACCGCGTCGGCAGCCGAACTGGCCTCGTCGTATGCGCCCGAGCTGCACATCGTGGGTACTTACGTCGGGGCGCCACCGGCCAACCTCAAGGAGCTGTTCCCCTACGCCGACGGCAGCGCCCTGGTCGGCGTCGTCGGGTATGCGCTCAACAGCGTGATGGCCGCCTATCCCGAGTTCGCCGACCTGATCCGCGCGAAGATGACCCCGCGCGGGCTGGCGATGCTGGAGTCGGTGTCACGGCAGTGCGTCGGCCAAACGCTGCTGGACTTCATGTTCCGCCACCTGCAGCCCTACTTCACCGAGGACATCGGCCAACTGGTCAACGAGGAACCGTTCAGCACCCTGCTGGACGAGCAGCGGATCGGCCGCCACAAACCCAACGCGCCGGTGCTGATCGACAGCAACCGCTACGACCCGCTGGTGCCGTGGACGGCGGCGAACCAACTCGGCCGCGACTGGTGCGACCAGGGTGCCGACGTCGAATTCCGCACCAACGAAGGGCCACCCTTCCTCAACAAGCTCGTCATCAACCACGCCCTGCCTATGCTCGTCGACGGCGAACCGGCCATGCAGTGGGTCGCCGCCCGCTTCAACGGCGAACCCACCGCGCCCAACTGCGGCGACTTCTGAAGCCTCCGGGGTTCCTCCGCCGGCGGATAGACTGGACGCATCGCTGCACGGAGAAAGCACAACGCGCCCGCGCGGCGCCGCCAACTCGCCGACGCCGCGATCGAACTGCTCGGCGAGAACGGGGTCCACGGCGTCAGCCACCCGAAGGTCGACGAGCACGCCGGCGTCCCGGCCGGCACCGCCTCGTTCTACTTCCGGACCCGCAAGGCGTTGCTGCACGCCGTCGCCGCCCGGCTCGCCGAACTCGACGTGGCCGACTTCTCGCTGGTCGCCGAACTTGCCAAGGGTCAGTCGACGCAATTCGCCGGCACCGCGGGGCTGGCCCGCATCGTCATGTACGTCAACAGCGAACCCTGGTTGACCCGCGCCAAGGCGCGTTACGAGCTCGTTCTGCTCGCCGGCCGGGACCCCGAACTGACCGCGATCCTGAGCGAGTCCGCGGAACGGCTGCATGCGCTGGCGCGCCAGGTCGTGACGCAGTGGTATCCCACCGGAAGCACGCCGGATCCGGCGCTGATCGAAGACCAGGCTGTCGCCACGCTGGCGTTCATCAACGGGGTCATGTTGACGTTCGTGGCGGGTCAGCCGACCGTCGACGACGCCGAACGCCTCGACCGGCTGATCCGGGGCGTCATCGCGGGCGTGGCTGAGGTCCGCGGCCGCTGACGCACCCGCCGACACCACCGGCGGTAGCGTCATGAGCATGTCAGACCCTGATTTTTCAGCCGGCTATGGATTGAGGGCCGCGTCGTAGCGCGGAAGTGCCCTTCCTGCAAGGGATAATCG
>NZ_VMQU01000231.1 GCF_007714205.1 Mycobacterium helveticum
AAGCGCGACTTCCGCACCGAGTTGAGCGACGAGCAGATCGAGCGCTTTGACCGCAAAGCCCTCGACAAGCTGGGTGCCGAATGCGCACAGTGGTTGGAGACGGGCGAAAGCCGCCAGGGTCGCTGATCGCGCGGAGCCATTGATGGGGACCCGGACGGCCGGAGCGCCGTCCGGGTCCGGTCATGACGACGATGCGAACGGGGGATTGGACCGGTGATCGATTTCGGGGCGTTGCCGCCGGAGATCAACTCCGGCCGGATGTATACGGGCCCGGGATCGGGACCGATGATGGCCGCCGCGGAGGCGTGGGATGGCCTGGCGGCTGAACTGCATTCCGCTGCGTCGCGGTACTCCGCGGCGATTTCCGGGCTGACGGCGAAGTGGCAGGGCGCCTCGGCGCTGACGATGGCGGCTGCGGCCGCGCCGTACGTGGCCTGGCTGACCGGCACGGCGGTCCAGGCCGAGCAGGCGGCGAGCCGGGCCAGGGCGGCGGCCGCCGCCTATGAGACCGCGTTCGCGGCGACGGTCCCGCCGGCGGCGATCACTGCCAACCGTGCCCAGCTGCTGACCCTGGTCGCGACGAATTTCTTCGGTCAGAACACCCCGGCGATCATGGCGACCCAGGCCCAGTACATGGAGATGTGGGCCCAGGACGCGGCGGCCATGTACGGCTACGCCGGCTCCTCGGCGTCCGCCGCGACCCTGACGCCGTTCGGGTCACCGCCGCGGACCACCGAACCGGCCGGCACCGTCGGGCAGGCCGCCGCCGTCGCCCAGGCCGCCGGCACCCGGGTCGAGGCCCAGACGCTGCCCCAGCTGATGTCGGTGGTGCCGTCCTCGTTGCACGGCCTCGCGGGACCCGTTGCCGCGGCGGCGCCGGCGGCCACGACCCCTTCGGCGACGGCTCCGCAATCCCTGGCATCGGCGCTGAACTCGCTGCTCGCGTCCGCAAGCGGGCCGTTGTCCCCGCTGTCCTACTTCGGCTCCTTCGGTGCCCCGGAACTTCTGGGCGTGCAAGCCTATCTGCTGCCCCAGGCGGGTGTGAACCTGACCGACGCCATGGCCAAGGTGGGGGCAGCCCCGTCGGCGGCCGGAGTCGTGGGGGCCATTTCACAGCCCGGCGCACTGGGTTCGGCGGTGACGGCGGGCATGGGACGTGCGGGTTTCGTCACGGGTTTGTCGGTGCCGCAGGGCTGGGCGATGGCCGCTCCCGCGGTCAAACCGGTGGCGGCCGTGTTCGCGGACCCCGGCCCGGCCGGCGCTGCGGCCGCGGCCGCGACGCAGGGCGAAGGAAACCTGTTCGGCAACGTGGCACTGTCGAGCCTGGCCGCAAGGGCGGCGGCGGGTACCGGCGGCACCGCCGCCCGATCGGCCGGTGGCGCCGGGGCCGCCGTCGGCGACGCGGCCGCCGGCCCGGTCAACATCTTCATCATTCCCGCTATCCCCCCGCAAGTCTGAGGTCCGCCAATGCTTTTCGGGTTATTGCCGCCGGAGGTCAACTCCGGTCGTATGTACACCGGTCCGGGGTCGGGGCCGATGCTGGCCGCCGCGGAGGCGTGGGACACACTGGCGGCGCAGTTGCACGGCACCGCCGCGTCCTACTCCTCGGTGATCGCCGGACTGGCGACGGCATGGCAGGGCCCGTCGGCGGTGGCCATGGCGAGCGCGGCCGCGCCCTACCTGACCTGGATGAGCGCCACGGCCGCCCAGGCCGAGCAGGCGGCCGCGCAGGCCCGTGGCGCCGCGGCCGCCTACGAGGCCGCGTTCACGGCGACGGTGCCGCCGCCGGTGGTTGCGGCCAACCGCAGCGAACTGGCGTTCCTGGTGGCGACGAACATCTTCGGGCAGAACACCGCCGCGATCGCGGCCAACGAGGCCCAGTACAGCCGGATGTGGGCACAGGACGCCTCGGCGATGTCCACGTATGCCGCCCAATCGGCCGCCGCGTCGGTGGTGACGCCGTTCTCGACGCCGCCGGAAACCACCGCCGCGGCCGGAGTCCTCGGTCCGCTGTCGAACGTGATCTCAAGCGCACCAACCGAGTTCGCCTCGGCCTTCGGTGCGGTTCCCGCGGCGCTGCAGAGCCTGGGGACCATCGTGACCGGATCGAATCCGGCCGCAGGACTGCTCAGCGCCCTGCAGGATTTCGCCGGTCTGCAGACCCTGAGCTCGCTCACCTCGTATTTCGAAGACATCGGCAAGGTGGTGCTACCGGTCAACGTCGTCCTGATCAACACCATCTTCGGCCTGGTGGCCGGGGCACGACACGTCCTCGATCTGGGGGCCGGGACGGCCGGCGGCGCGGCGCTGGCGCTCGAAGCCGGTTTGGGTTCGGCGTCGCCGCTGGCGAACCTGGCGGGCGTGGGCGTGGGCACCGTCTCGGCGGGGGTCGGTCACGCCGGACTGGTCGGCGGCGTGTCGGTTCCCCCCAGCTGGGCCACGGCCACCCCGGCGATCCGGACGGTGGCCGCGGTGCTGTCCGGCGCGGGGCTGGACGCCGTGCCGGCCGCGGCGGTCAGCGAGGGCACGTTGCTGAGCGGAACGGCGTTGGGGGCCATGGCCGGGAGCGCGCTGGGGGCGGCCGTGCCCGGAGCGTTCGGCGGTGCGGGCCCACGCCTGCGTTCCACGTCGCTCAAGGACGGCGCCTCCACGGACGGCGAGACGCCGGCGAACCTGCAGCGGCTGGTCGCCGAAATGGCCGAGAAGCCCGACGACGTCCAGCATTGGTACACCGAATCGGCCGATCTGGAGAGCCTCGTCGCGCGGCTGCGCAAGAAGCCGGGCATCCACGCGGTGCACCTGACCGACGGCGATATGAACGTGAGATTACCGCGTTCTGAATAGAAGTCGGCGCGTCAGAGAAACCCGCAGCTCGGGGCCGGCTTCCGAGCCAAGGAACAGGAAACGCCCAACCGGGACACAGCTAACGGCCAGCTTGGGCGGCCAGGATACCTGAAGAATCAGGATGAATAAACGGGAGCAGAGAGGCGGTCGGCGACATCGCAACGACAACCGATGCTGGGCACTGCGTCCTGATTCCGGTCGAATATCCTTTGCGGGGCGGCTTTTCCGCATACCGATCACCGCGGGGCCGAGCCGCCTGGCAAATGTCAATTTCACTCGACATTTATTCGGCAGTGCCGGGTTCCCGGGAAATGGACCGCTCCGATCACCTCCGTGGGCGCTGTCAGCCCGCTTGAGAATCGCTGACACCTCGACGACTCGCTGAAAGGGATACCGCCGTGCCGAATCAACTCATTGCGCCGACTCGGGTGCTGAGGGACTATCTGTCGGATTCTCGGGTGTGGGAGGACTTTTTGGTTCAGGGGGGCTTTGTCGACGGGGACATTGTGGTTGCCGACCCGTTCAAGGCCGGCACCACGTGGACCCAGCGGATTCTGCAGCAGATTTTGAGCAAC
>NZ_VMQU01000232.1 GCF_007714205.1 Mycobacterium helveticum
GACCCGGCGGGACCGGCGCCCGGCCGGTACCGCGGCGCGCGGCGGCACGCGGCGGGGCCGGTGCACGGCGGATGACCGGGGACGGCTCCGGGTGGGCGTCCGGCGGTGTCCGGGGACGTTCCGGTGATCGGTCGCCGTTCACCTCCGACAATTTAGCGCCGGGCGCGCAACCCGTTGCCGAACGGGCAACCCATCAGCACCCGGATCGCCCGGCTCAGCCCGGACATGTCGTGCACCGGCTGGTGGAAGGGGAGCCGGACATCGCGGTCGCCGTCGTCGGCTTCGACGCGGAACCGGACGCCGTACCGGTCCAGCCCCAGGGGGCGGACCCGGCCGCGGCGCAGCGGTGCCGGCAGCCGGGACACCAGCCGGGCGATGACGTCGTTGTGCGCGGTGTCCAGGTGCCGCAGCAACGTCGATTCGATCTCGCAGAACGGGTCGGGCCGGGCGGCGAGCAGGTCCGTCACGCCGACGGCCTCGGCGCCGGTGGCGTCGGCGACCACCACCGAGGCGATCTCGAGCCGCAGCAGCGCATAGCGGGCGTCGTCCCCGCACGGCTGCGACCTGGGCGTGTGCACCTGCAGCAGCGCGGGATTCGGGTCCTCGGAGGCGATCAGGTCGAGCAGGCCGGTGACAGCGTAGGGCGGTACCCGCCGCACCCGGCCGCGCACCCAGACCAGCGACCGGACCGGTTCCCGCAGCGGCAGCGGCGCGTAGTCGGTGAGCTCCAGCACGGCCTGGGCCCCGCAGACGCCGCGGCCGGCCGGAACGGCCACGGCGAAGGACCCATCCGGCAGTAGATGGTGCACGGGCGTGGCGACCGCGACCTCGTACGCTTTGCCCTTCTCCAGGGCGAGCAGCGCGCCGCCGGCCCGGGCGCATGCGCTGCGGATCCGTTCGGCGGTCGTCGGCGCGGCGCCGGGCAACGGTGGCATCCGACCTCCTTGAAAGCTAATTAGGTAAGCCTAACTTAATTTAACGTGCGGGACACCGCAAGGCCGGCCGGTGGGTGAGCTGCCGTTAGGGTTTGGGTGTGGTCCGCATCGCATACCTCGGCCCCGAAGGCACCTTCACCGAGGCCGCGCTGCTGGAGATGACGGCGGCCGGCCTGGTTCCCGCGCAGCAGCCGGACCCGATGACGCGGCTCCCGATGGACAGCACGTCCGCCACGCTCGACGCCGTCCGCGACGGCGCCGCCGACTTCGCCTGCGTGCCGATCGAGAACTCGATCGACGGATCGGTGATGTCCACGCTGGACAGCCTGGCGATCGGTTCGCCGCTGCAGGTGTTCGCGGAGACAACCCTGGACGTGGCGTTCAGCATCGTCGTCAAGGCGGGCGTCGAAACGCCCCCCGCCGGCCCGGACGTGCGCACGCTGGCGGCCTTTCCCGTGGCCGCGGCGCAGGTGCGGCGCTGGCTGGACGCGCATCTGCCCGGCGCCGAGTTGCGCCCGGCCTACTCCAACGCCGACGCGGCGCGGCAGGTGGCCGACGGCCTGGTGGACGCCGCGGTGACCTCCCCCCTGGCCGCCGCCCACTGGGGCCTGGGTGTCCTGGCCCGCGGCGTCGTCGACGAGCCCAACGCCCGCACCCGCTTCGTCCTGACCGGTCCGCCCGGGCCGCCGCCGGCCCGCACGGGCGCGGACCGCACCTCGGTGGTGCTGCGCATCGACAACGCCCCCGGCGCACTGCTGGCCGCGCTGGCCGAATTCGGCATCCGCGGCATCGACCTCACCCGCATCGAGTCCCGGCCGACCCGCACCGAGCTGGGCACCTACCTTTTCTTCGTCGACTGCGTCGGCCATGTCGACGACGACGCCGTCGCCGAGGCACTCAAAGCGCTGCACCGTCGTTGTGCCGATGTGCGATATCTGGGTTCCTGGCCGACGGGCGCGGCCGCCGGGGTGGTGCCCCCGCCCGCCGACGAGGCGTCGCGCTGGCTGACGGGCCTGCGGGAAGGATGGCCGTCATGAGCGGGCGCCTGGTGCTGCTGCGGCACGGCCAGTCCTTCAGCAACGTCGACCGCAGGCTCGACACCCGCCCGCCCGGGGCGGAGCTGACGCCGCTGGGGCGCGACCAGGCCCATGCCTTCGCCCGGGAGTCGGGGCGCCCGGCGCTGCTCGCGCATTCGGTGGCGGTGCGGGCGTCGCAGACCGCCGAAGTGATCGGGGCCGCGCTCGACGTGACCGCGACCGAGGTCGCCGGCATCCACGAAGTGCAGGTCGGTGAGCTCGAGGGCCGCGGCGACGACGAGGCGGTGGCGGAGTTCAACGCCGTCTACGAGCGGTGGCATCACGGCGAGCTCGACGTCGGGTTGCCCGGCGGCGAGAGCGCCAACGACGTGCTGGACCGCTACGTGCCGGTGCTCACCGAGCTGCGCATGCGCTACCTCGACGACCACCAGTTCAGCGGCGACATCGTCGTCGTCAGTCACGGCGCGGCGATCCGCCTGGTTTCGGCGGTGCTGGCCGGGGTGGACGGAAACTTCGCGCTGGACAATCACCTGGGCAACGCCGAGGCGGTGGTGTTGGCCCCGATCACCGACGGGCGGTGGAGCTGCGTGCGGTGGGCAACCCTGACCCCGCCGTTCCAGCCCGAAGCCGAGGCCGCCGCCGTCGCCGACGCCGTGCGCTCGGGCACGGACCCGATGGGCTGACTCAGACGGCCAGCGCGACCGATTCGGCGCAACCGCAGCCGACGGCATCGCAGTCGATGACGAAGGTGTGCGGCAACAGTTCGGGGGCGCGACATTCCGGTTCGGTGCATTCCGACCCGTGCAGTGCATGGCGAATGAGGGTGCCGTGACAGTGCTCCAAGCCTGCCAGGCAGTCGCGGCATTCGTGGCTCATAAGGCGTTCATAGCATCCGGCGCCGACAAAGCCCCGGTGCCGCGCCCGGCGGCCCGACGCGGGCCCCTCAGCCCCAGCCCAGTTCCTCCAGCCGGTCGTCGTCGATGCCGAAATGATGCGCGACCTCGTGGATGACGGTGATCGCCACCTCCTCGACGACCTCGTCGTCGGACGCGCAGGCATCCAGCAGCGGCTCGCGGTAGATCGTGATGGCGTCCGGCAGCGAGCCGGCATAGTCGGAGTCCCGCTCGGTCAGCGCCACCCCCTCGTAGAGGCCGAGCAGTGCGGGGTCCTCGGGGTGGCGGTCTTCGACCAGGACGACGACGTTGTCCATCGCGGCGGTGAGCTCGGGCGGGATCAGGTCCAGCGCCGCGGAAACCAGCTCGTCGAACCGTTGCGGGTCCATCCGCGCGGGCATCCGCCTAGCCTCCCGGCGCGGCCTCGGCCGGCGGCGCCCCGCCCGCCCGCGGCGGCGGGGGCCGGGGGGCCGACGAAACCCAACCCGGCCAGCCCCCGGGCCCCAGCGGGGCCCACGGGGCCACACAC
>NZ_VMQU01000233.1 GCF_007714205.1 Mycobacterium helveticum
TCTGGTTGTTTATACCACAACCAGACTATCGCGTGACCAGCCTCAACCCCCGTCACCTACATTCGTGTCGCACACCCCTACCGACCACTCAACCCGCAACAGCTGGTAGCCCCCTCCGCGCGGTACGCGCCGTCCCAGTCCATCACCTCATCGGAAGTCATGGCTTCCAACGTACTAGCTGTCCCAGGTGTGCACCGGCTCGTTGGAGTGCATGTGCGCGCAGTAGCGCCGCAGCATCTCGGCCAGGGCCGCCGGCCTGGTCATCCCGCTCTCCTGCAGGGCCCGCACGGTCGAGACCTGCCAGGTCGCCCCGTTGCGGCCGGTCCCGGCGCGGCCCTCGATGACGCCGAGGAAACGGTCGCGCACCCCGGCGTCGACACCCCAGTGCCGCAGCCCCTCGTGGGCCAGGGGCAACAGCGTGTCCAGCACCAGCCGCGACGGCGTCACCTCGCCCAGGCCGGGCCAGTGCAGCCGGGCATCCATGCCGCGTCGCGCCGCGTCGAGGAAGTTCGCTTGTGCCGCCGCGAAACTCATGTCGTGCCACAGCGGATGCTCCGCCTCCGAGAGGCTTGTCAACACCCCGTAGTAGAACGCCGAATTCGCCAGCATGTCGATGACCGTGGGGCCGGCCGGCAACACCCGGTTCTCCAGCCGCAGATGCGGGCGGCCGACCCCGTCCGTTTCCGACACGTCGTACACCGGGCGGTTCCACCGGTACACGGTCCCGTTGTGCAGGCGCAGTTCGGAGAGTTGCGGGACGCGGCCGGCGGCCAGCTCGGCGGCCGGATCCTCCCCGGACACCTCGGGCAGCAATGGGGGGAAGTAGCGGATGTTCTCCCGGTAGAGGTCCAGCACCGAGGTGATCCAGCGCTCGCCGAACCATACCCGCGGTCGCACGCCCCGGACCTTGAGCTCCTCGGGGCGGGTGTCGGTGGATTGCGCGAAGAGCTCGATGCGGGTTTCCGCCCACAGCTGGTGGCCGAAGAAATAGGGCGAGTTGGCGGCCAGCGCCAGCTGCGGCCCGGCCAGCAGCTGGGCGGCGTTCCAGTTGGCCGCGAACTCCTCCGGCGCCAGCTGCAGATGCAATTGCATGCTGGTGCAGGCGGATTCGGGTGCGATGGACCCGGCGCTCCAGCTCAGCGGCTCCGGCCCGGAGATGTTGATCGGAATGTCCTCGCCGCGGGCGTTGAAAATCGAGTCGTTGAGCGCCGCATAGCGCCGCGACTCGCTCATCCAGTTGTCCCGCAGGTGCTCCGGCATCAGGGTGGGCAGGATCCCGATCATCACGATGTGCGCCCCGACGAGGCCGGCCTTGTTCTCGGCGTCGTTGAGGCTGGCCCGCACCTCGGCCTCGAGGTTCGAGGCGCTGGGTCCGGCCAGCGCCCGGGGTGGCACGTTGAATTCGATGTTGTAGGAGCCCAATTCGCTCTGGTATGCGGGGTCGGCGATGGCGTCCAGCACGTAGCGGTTCGACATGGCCGGCCGGTAGTCGGCGTCGACGAGGTTGCACTCGATCTCCATGCCGGTCAGCGGCCGGTCCGAGTCGAAGCGCGAGCGCGCGAGCATCGTCTCGAGAACGTCCAGACACAACCGCACCTTGCGCCGGTATTCCCGCCTGTGTGCGCGGCTGTACGTGGTGCGCTTGACCTCTTCGCCCACATCGCCGATGGAACAGGTTCACCGGCGCGGGCGCAAGGGCGCGGGGTTTACCGGCATGTTCGCTGCCCGACCGACCAGCGGGTGGGCCATGATGGAGGGGCCGCGAGGTGTCACAGTTCACGCGACAGGAGTGCCGTTGCCCGAGTTCATCGCCGCCATCGACCAGGGCACCACCAGCACCCGGTGCATGATCTTCGATCACCACGGTGCCGACGTGGCCTGCCATCAGCTCGAGCACGAGCAGATACTGCCCCGCGCCGGCTGGGTGGAGCACAACCCGATCGAGATCTGGGAACGCACCGCCTCGGTGTTGATGACGGCCCTCAACGCCGCTGGCTTTTCATCGAAAGACATTGCGGCGCTTGGCATCACGAACCAGCGCGAAACGACGCTGGTGTGGGACCGGCGCACCGGGCGGCCGTACTACAACGCGATCGTGTGGCAGGACACGCGCACCGACCGCATCGCGTCGGCGCTGGACCGCGACGGTCGCGGCGAGGTGATCCGCCGCAAGGCGGGTCTGCCGCCGGCGACATACTTCTCCGGCGGGAAGCTGCAGTGGATCCTGGAGAACGTCGCCGGGGTGCGCGAGGCCGCCGAGAGGGGCGACGCCCTGTTCGGCACCGCCGACACCTGGGTGTTGTGGAATCTGACCGGCGGGACGCGGGGCGGGGTGCACGTCACCGACGTGACCAACGCCAGCCGGACCATGCTGATGGACCTGGAGACCCTGGACTGGGACGACGAGCTCCTGTCGTTCTTTTCGGTACCGCGCGCGATGCTCCCGACGATCGCGCCGTCGTCACCGCGGCAGCCGTACGGGGTCACGACGGAGCTCGGACCGCTCGGCGGCGAGGTGCCGATCACCGGTGTGCTGGGCGACCAGCACGCGGCGATGGTCGGCCAGGTGTGCCTGCAGCCGGGCGAGGTGAAAAACACCTACGGGACCGGCAATTTCCTGCTGCTCAACACGGGCGAGACGATCGTGCGTTCCGGCAACGGCCTGCTCACCACCGTCTGCTATCAGTTCGGGGACGCCAAACCCGTTTACGCCCTCGAGGGTTCGATCGCGGTCACGGGTTCGGCCGTGCAATGGCTGCGCGACCAGCTGGGCATCATCGGCGGCGCCGCGCAGAGCGAACTGCTGGCCCGCCAGGTGCCCGACAACGGTGGGGTGTACTTCGTGCCGGCGTTCTCCGGGTTGTTCGCCCCGTACTGGCGCTCCGATGCCCGCGGCGCGATCGTGGGTCTGTCCCGGTTCAACACCGCCGCCCACCTGGCCCGTGCGACGCTCGAGGCAATCTGCTACCAGAGCCGCGATGTGGTGGATGCCATGCAGGCCGATTCCGGTGTGCGCCTTCACGTGCTCAAGGTCGACGGGGGTATCACCGCCAACGACCTGTGCATGCAGATCCAGGCCGACGTGCTGGGCGTGGACGTGGTGCGGCCGGTGGTCGCCGAGACCACCGCGCTGGGAGCCGCCTACGCGGCCGGCCTGTCGGCCGGCTTCTGGGCGGGCCCCGACGAGCTGCGGGCCAACTGGCGGGAGGGCCGGCGCTGGACGCCGTCCTGGGACGACGACCGGCGCGCCGCCGGGTACGCGGGCTGGCTCAAGGCGGTGCAGCGCAGCCTGGACTGGGTCGACGTGACCTAGCCGCACCAGCCCCGCCGCCGCCCCGCCCCCGGCTC
>NZ_VMQU01000234.1 GCF_007714205.1 Mycobacterium helveticum
GGGCGGGGCACCCGGACGCGCGTGGTCGGCGCCGCCGACGGCCGGCGGGCACCGGCCGGGGCGGTGCGGTTCGGGCCCCGGCGCCGGCGGCGGCCGGTCACGATCGCCGCGGTCAGGATGCACAGGGCCAACCCGCACAGCGTCACGTCGAAGACGCTGGTGATCTGCTGGGCGAGATCGTTGCCGTACACCGGGTTCTGCGCCGCGGCGTTGGGCGTCTCCTGGAACCGCGGCGCCAGCGCGACGCCCAGCACGACGCGGGAGACGCTCAGCGTGGCGACGAGCCCGCACAACGACGACACCAGCCTCGCCGAGACCGCGTCGTTGGCCAGGTTGACCCGCAGCCACAGCGCCAGCGCCGCGGTGACCAGGTCGAAGCCGGCCAGCACGATGCTGTCGTACCGGGAGAACGGATAGTTCAGGCTGACCGCGACCGTGAGGTCGGTGAGCCTCATCGCGATCGACCCCAGGCACCAGACGGCGATGAGCAGCAGGCCGTTGCGGGCCGCCGCCCGCCAGGCGTTCGCCTCGGTCGCGCGGGTGGCCCGGTGGTCTGCGGGCGTGCGCGGCGCGAACAGCCCCCCCGCCCCCCCCCCCCCCCCGGAGCCCGCGACCCCCCCCCCCCCCCCCGCGGCCCGCGGGCGGGCCCCCCCCCCCGCGCCCGGGGGGGGGGGCGGGGGGGGGGGGGGGGGGGGGGGGGGGGGGGGGGGGGGGCCCCCCCCCCCCCCCCCCCCCCCGCCGCCGCCCACGCCAGGTAGCCCTCGAACCCCACGCCCGCCGTCGAGGTGTTCTGCGCGATGCCGTGGAACGCGTCGACGTCGCGGCCCACGGGCAGGATCCACACCAGGATGCCGGCGACGAGCTCCGACGCCCCGAGCGCCACGGTGGCCAGCCGGGACGCCTTGGTGGTGCGGACGAGCCACGTGGACGCGACGAGGACGGCGACCAGTGCCACCACCCCGTAGACCACCGCGCTGGTGATGACCGCGACGTTCTGCCTGCCGAACTCCGAGCCGCCCAGCGCGTACTTCACCCGCCAGTACAGGTTGAAGCCGAAGCTCAGCGCCGCCCCGAGCATCGACGCGTAGCCGAGGACCCGGACGAGGGGGAACCTGCGGTCCGCCGGATCGGTGCTCGCGGGTTGCGCGCTCAACAGCGCGCCGGCGACACCGAGCCACGCCCCCGGCCCGACACCGCCCGGTACCTGCACGGTGCCGGCGAAACGGACCGTCTCGAACACGTCGAACCCGACGAACGCCAGCACCAGCAGCAGGTAGGGCGCGTTGAACCCCACGCGAAGCCGTCCGGCCACGGCGGGGTGGGACGCCACGGGGCCCAGTCGCGTCACGCCCAGCGCCAGCAGCGACAGCAGCGTCACCGCGAGCAGCACGGCGAACGCGGTGCCGCTGGTGCCGGGGATGCCGAGCCCGAAATACAGGTTCCACGGCAGCAGCGGCGCGACGACGAGCAGGGCGGCGGCCGTCAGGTCGCGGACGGTGGTCCACCCGGGCGTCGGTCCCGGCGCTGCCGCCGCACCTGCCCGGACCCGGTGCGCGGCGGCCCCGGGTATGCGCTGCGTCTGCCCGCCGATGGGGCCGGTAGGCGTGTCGTCGCTGCTGTGGCTCACGAGGCCCCCCGGGTCTCAAGGACGGTTACCGCCGGCGCGGGTTCGGTGGTGCGGCCGGGGCACACCCCGGCGGGCCGGCTGCGCTGTTCGCTTGCGACCATAGTCTCCGTTCGGGCGCCGCGGCGGCGGCTCCCCGCGGGTGTCGTTGCGCGGCGACCGTGCCGTCGTGCGCCGCCGCTGGTTACGCTGCGCTGGTAGGCGAACTGGTACTGCCGACGGTATCGGAGTGTAGTGATGCCGGGACATTGCTGGCTGCGGGGTCGCCAGCCGAAGGAGAGCCGGGATGGACGTCGTTTTGGGGGTCGCGGTCACAGGCTCCGTTGCCCGTTTGGCCCTGTTGGGGCCGGACGGCGAGGGCAATGACGTGATCGACCAGTCCGTCGTCGACCTGGAGGACAACCCGGTCGGGAAACTGACCGAGACCGTCGTCGGCACGAACCGGCTTCTGGCCGACGAGAGCCACCGCCTGGTCGGCACCCGGCTGTGCTGGACGGATCATCCCAGGGCCGAGCAGCTGCGACGGGCGCTGGCGGATTCCGGTGTCCCCAACGTCGCGGTGCTCTCGGAGTCACAGGCGGTGGCGGCCCTGATGCGGGCGGCCGGGCGGCCCGGCGCCGCGTTGGTGGTCGGCGACGAGACGGCGACGCTGTCGCTGGTGGGCTCCGGTTCCGGCTCCGGCGATGTGGATGCGCCGCCGACCCTGTTGGCGTCGGGACCCCTGGCCGGCGGTGACGCGACCGCCACGTTCGACACGCTGATGGCCAGGCTCGGCGAGTATCCCGGGGCTCCCGGCGAGGTCTATTTGGTCGGCGCTTCCGATCGCGCCGCCTCCGACCTGACCCGGATCGCCGACCGGCTGGGCGATGCCACCACCCGGGTGCAGACTCCCGACGACCCGACGTTCGCCCTGGCCCGGGGTGCGGCGCTGGCGGCGGCCCCGCCGGACGCCACGCGGGCCGCACCGGTGCGCACGGGCGACGAAACGGCGATGCTACCGGGCGGTGACGCGACCGCCCTGGCGCCCGCGCCCGAACCGGACGCGGAGGAACAGCAGTTGGCCTACTCGATGGCCGGCGACTCCGAGTTGTTGCCCGCGTTCGACGAGTACGGCGCCGAATACGGAGATGTCGAGGCCGGCCGGGCGCCGCTGAACCGCCGTGCGCTGCTGATCGGCAACGCCGTCATCGCGTTCGCGGTCATCGGGTTCGCGTCGTTGGCCGTCGCGGTGGCGATCGCGGTGCGGCCCACCGCCAGCCAGGAACCCGTGGTGGGACATCAGAACGCCGCCCCGGGCAAGTTCATGCCGTTGTTGCCGACGCAACAGCAGGCCCCGGTGCCGCCGCCGCCGCCGGACCGGCCCACCGCGGGGTTCCAGGGCGGCACCATCCCGGCCCCGGCGAACGGCGGCGCGGTCCCGCAGCCGGCGTCGCCACCGGCCGTGGGCGGCCCCGTTCCGAACGCGCCGGTGGCGCCCGGCGCGCCGGGCGGCCCGGGCTTCGTGCCCAACCCCCTCCCGAATGTGCCGATGCCCGTCCCGATCCCGATCCCGTTCCCGGGCTGGCAGCCGGCGTACCCGAACCCGCCGTACAACCCGCCGACCACGAACCCGCCGACGACGTCGAACCCGCCGACGACGTCGAACCCGCCGACGACGTCGAACCCGCCGACGACGTCGAAC
>NZ_VMQU01000235.1 GCF_007714205.1 Mycobacterium helveticum
GTCCTATTATCCTTGCGGCAGTGCACCTTTCGCGTCAACGACACCCGCAAACGCGGAATTGCATGAAAGATCGAGGCGAACTCGACCATGCTGTTCGGCAGCCGGCCGTCCGCCGAACATTCCTCAGCTGGCGAAGGCACGTAACCCCAAGGCCGTGGGTCAACGGAATCCCGGTCACGAGCCCCGGCGAGAGTCAGTACCAAGCCTTCTACGCTCCGCCCAACCCCCCGATCTCCGGGCAAGCCCAGTGACCTGATCCGGTCGGAACCGTCCCGGTTAGTCGCAATGCCGGATAGTTACAGTAAGGCCCGAGGGCTGTTGTCAATACAGTAACTTGGGTTGGCGTGTCGCGGGGTTCGGTTCGGGGCCGGTGATGGTCGCGGTGATGCTGGTGATCTGTGTGCTGAGTTCGGGGCGGTGTGGGTCTTTCTTGTTGTAGCGCGAGAGTGGGGATTTGACCTTGCGGACGCTGGTGCGCGGGCGGCGGGGCGGGAGCAGGTCGGTGAGCACAGCGCGGCCGATGTGGCCGACGAGGTCGGCGGGATCGCCGGCGATGTTGGTGGCGCTGATGAGGAGGTCTTTGGTGGTTTCGAGTGCGGTGGTGAAGCTGGCGCGGTCGGGGTCGATGCCGGGACGGGATTCGACCGCGGTGACCATGGCGCGCCGCAGTGCCTGGTAGACGGCCAGCAGCGCCCACATTTCCTGTTCGAGTCCGGCCGGGTCGGTCGAGCGCAGCACGCGGCCAGCAGCGAGGGTGTGCCGCAGTGCCAGGTAGGCGATCTTGTGTTCCCAGCGTTCGTGGTAGACGGCCACGAGCCGGTGAGTGGGATGGCGGCGTGGGTCGCACAAGGTGGTGGCCAGCCGGTAGGAGGCGGCGTAGCGGGTGCCGTCGGCGCAGGTGACGGTGATCTCGGCGGTGATGATCCGGACCACCAGCTCGCCGATGCGGGACAGGTGCGAGCCGTCGTTGTCGAGGCCGGCCAGCACGGGCGGCCGGCGGGTGTTGCGCAGCCGGGCCAAAAACTGCGCGCCGGTGCCGGCCAGGTCGGCCAGGAAGGTTTCGGCGTCGAAACCGCGGTCGATCAGCACTAGCATGTCGGAGCCCAGTAGTGGCAGCAGCGCACGCGCGTAATCGATTTCACCGGTGGAGGGCGGCCCGAAGACAGCGCCGAGCAATGCTCGGGTGCCGGTCTCGACCACGGTCATCAGCCGCACCACCGGATAGCCGGTGACACCGAGGCAGGCCTTGAGCTTGCCCAGCCAAGATTGGTTGCGGTCGGTGTCGGGCACCTTGAACGACACGCACCCGTCGAATGCCACGGTGCGGTAACGGCCGAACCGCACCCCGGGAGTCGTCGGCTGTCCGACCGGGCCGGCCAGCACCTCGAACAACGCCCGCAACGGCGCCACCCCGAGACGGCGACGCAGATCCCGAAACACTTTGCCCGACGGCGATATTCGACCGGGTACGGCAGCGGTGAGCTTGGCCCACACCTTCGCATAGCCCAAACCGGGGAACAGTCAGTCGGGGTTGAGTTCGGATGAGTAGCCGGGCAGCAAGAACAGCTTGAGCTGTCCGCCGGTGGCGGTGACGAACTTGGTGGTGGCTTTGGCGCGGTGGGCGGGGTGGCCGTCGACGATGAGGTACACGGGTCCGCTGGTGTCGGCGAGCAGGCGCTTGCAAAAGTCGATGAACACTTTTGCGCCGACGCCGCCCTGGCTGATCATGAAGCGCAGCTGGCCGGTCGTGGTGATCGCCGAGATCATGTTGCACCGGTGGCGGGCGCCGGTGGTGCGCACGACCGGTGTCTTGCCCCTCGGCGCCCACGTGGTGCCGCAGTGATAGTCCGAGCGCACCCCGGCCGCGTCCGCGAAGTAAATCGTCGCACCGTCTTTGCGGGCTTGGGTGCGGATCTTCGGGAAGGTCTCGGTTTTCCACCTGCGCACCGCGTCGGGATCCTGCTGAAAGGCCCGCCGCAGCGGGCGCTGCGGCGAAAAGCCGAGTTTATGCAGGATCCGGCCGATGGTGGTCCGGTGCAGGCGCACCCCGAACTCGCGATACACAACGGTGGCGATCATGTCGGGAGGTTGTCCCGGGTCTCGTAGAAATTGAGGTGGCGGTCCCCCGCTCGTGACCTGCCGTGTGGTAGGTCTCGGGCGTTCCGCAAGAACACCAAGAGAAGGGGACCGTTATGAAGAAGAGTAGCCAGAACCGGGCCGGGGACGCGAGTGTGGCCGCGATTCCCGAGCAGGTGAGCGTGGCGATGGCCGAGATCGCCGAGAACATGTCCGAGGGCCTGCTGGCGCTGGCGGTCGGTGCGGGCCTGCAGGTCATGCAGACCCTGATGGAGGCCGACGTGACCGCGCAGGCCGGGCCGAAGGGCCGCCACAACCCCGGCCGCACCGCGGTGCGCCATGGCCACGAAAACGGGTCGGTGACCCTGGGCGGGCGCCGGGTGCCGGTGACCCGGCCGCGGGTGCGTGCCGCTGACGGCTCGGGCGAGTTGCCGGTGGCGTCTTATGAGCTGTTTAGCTCGACGGAGATCCTGGGCCGCATGGCGATGGAGAAGATGCTGGCCGGCCTGTCCACTCGACGCTACCCGGTCGGGTTGGAGCCAATCGGGCAGCAGATCGCCCAAACAGCCTCTGCGACAAGCAAGTCCGCAGTCTCCCGGCGGTTTGTGGCGATGACCGAAACCGCGCTGGCGGAGCTGCTCGCTGCGGATTTGTCCGGGCTGGATCTGGTGGCGCTGATGATCGACGGCGCGCACTTCGCCGAGTCCTGCTGTGTGGTGGCGTTGGGCATCGACATTGACGGGGTCAAGCACCCGCTGGCACTGGTGGAGGGCTCCACGGAAAATGCCACGCTGGTCACCGATCTGCTGGTGGATCTGCGGGAGCGAGGCATGGACGTCACCCGCCCGATGTTGGTGGGCCTCGACGGGTCCAAGGCGCTGCGCAAGGCGGTGATCGACGTGCTCGACCGTCCGGTCATCCAACGCTGCCAAATTCTTCATAAGGTAAGAAACGTCAAAGACCATCTGCCGCAACGCCTTCGGTCCAGTGTAGGCCGCAAGATGACCGACGCCTACCACGCCGGATCGGCGCTCGAGGCCGAGGCAGCGCTGCTCGCGCTGGCCAACGAGCTCGACCGCACCCACCCAGGCGCGGCGGCCAGCCTGCGTGAGGGCCTGGACGAGACCCTCACGGTCTTACGGTTAGGGCGTGTCTCCCAATTGGTTGTTTCCGACGCGGGAATGGATTACGGCGCAGGCCAATAGGACACCGCCGAGGTAG
>NZ_VMQU01000236.1 GCF_007714205.1 Mycobacterium helveticum
TTTTCCCTTGCACGAAGGGCATTTCCGTGTCACGACACAGCCATCACCCACATCAGGCTGAAAAATCAGGGTCAGATGATCGGTGTCGTCGAGTTCGTCCAGACCGAGCACCGCCCGTTCGATCGCGTCGGCGCGGGCGCGGTCGGTGACCCGCTCGGCGAGCGCGTGGAACTTCGCGACGAGTTCGTCGTCGGTGACGGGGTCGGTCGGCGCGCCATGCGGTACGTCGACGCGGACCCGGTGCACGGCGCCGTCGACGGTCGTCACCGCCAGCTCGGTGCGGAACTTCTCGGTCATCGCGGCGCGGGCCGGCGATTCGTCGAGATGGACCGTGGTTGCGGCGATCAGCGACCAGATGTCGTCGGCGTCGCGGCGCGCCGGGGCGAACTGTTCGGGCAGCACGTTGCCGTCGAGCAGCGCCGCGGCGGTGACGTAGCCGATATTCATCTGCGCCCCGATCGGCGTCAGCGGTCGCTCCGGCGGCCACCAGCCGTGCTTGTAGACGGTCTCGCCGACGGTGATGTCGACCTTTGAGATGTTCTCGGGTGCAACGGATTCGCGCAGCCGTCTGGCGGCATCGATCGCCCCGTGCAGGCCGCCCATCGCGGCGTAGGGCTTGACCATGATGATCGTCGTCTCCCAGCGCCGGCCCAGCCGGCCGGTGAGCAGTGCGGCGTCGGGTTCGTGACCCTCGCCGAAAACGCTGAGGAAGCCGCCGTATTCGCGCTCGAACACCCGCTTGATGCCGGTATAGCCGGCCGCCGCCAGGCCCGCGGCGTAAAACCCGTTGCGGGCGGCCAGGCCGTGATGCATGCGTTTGCTCATGGCCTCGTACTGCGCGGCCATCAGCCCCGACGACTGGGTGGCCGCCAGCCCGAGGGCGTCTTCCAGTTGCGCGGGCGGCAGTCCGCGGAGCTTGCCCGACGCCATGGCCGCCGCGTGGGTGCCGAAGACCGACCCGGAATGCCAGCCGCGGTCGAGCATCTGGGTGCCGTGCAGGGTGTAGCCGACGCGCGGCCCCACCTCGAACCCGACGATCGCCGCGAGCAGCAGTTCGGCGCCGGTGATCGTTCCCGGCCGGGTCGCGGCCGTCGACAGCAGGGCGGGGATGACCAGCGAGCAACTGTGCAGCGGCGCGAGGGGATGGAAGTCGTCGAGCTCGAAGCCCTGGATGAACGTGCCGTTCAGGATCGCGGCGCCGGGTGCGCCGGTGGTGCGGCCGGTGCCGATGACGACGGTGTCACCCCCGCCCTCCATGCCGAGTACCGCGTCGGTGGCGAGCCGAGACCAGGGCAGCCGCGCGCCGACCAGGGCGCAGCCCAGGCCGTCGAGCAGCAGGTGCTTGGCGCGCCGCACGACCGGGTGTGGCACGTCGTCGAGGGTGAGCCCGGCGACCCAGGTGGCCAGCCGTCCGGTGGGCCCCGCCGGGTCGGTGGCGGCCCGCTGCGTCAGTACCGTCATCGGCCACCCCTTCCCGGCTAGTTGTTATATACATATAACAACTAGCGAAGCGAGCGCAAGGGGACGGGTGTGGAAACATTCATGACCGTGGACAAGGCCGGCGACAGGGCGGCACCGGTGTCCGCCGCTGCGGGCGTCCCGCTGCACCGGCAGCTGTTCCTGGTGCTGCACGACGAGATCGACCGCGGCGTGCTGGCCCCCGGCGACGCGCTGCCCAGCGAGCAGACCCTCTGCGAGCAGTTCGGGGTCTCCCGCATCACCGTGCGCCGGGCGCTGGCGGACCTGGCCGAGCAGGGCTACATCGAGCGCCGGCACGGGGTGGGCTCCTTTGTCCGACCGCACGGCCCGGCCGACGTGTCGTCGGCCGGCAGCTCCTACATGGCGGGGCTGCGCCAGACCCAGTTCGAAACCGAGGTGGAGGTGGTCGAACTCGGGGTCCGCCGCCCTCCGCAACCCGTCGCCGAGGCGCTCGAGACGTCCGGCGACCTGCTGCACATCGTGCGGGTGCGGCGGCAACGCAGGACCGGGGAGCCGTTGATCGTCAGTGACGCCTGGCTGCCCGCGGAACTCGCCGGCACGCTGACGGAGTCCGCGCTGCGGCGCGCGCCCCTCTATCAATTGCTGTCGGACGCGGGGGTCGTCGCCGACCGGGTGCGCCATGAGGTCACCGCCGAGATCGCGGGCCCGCGCAACGCCCGCTTGCTGGACACGGCGATCGGCGCCGCGCTGCTGCGCGTCAATCGGCTGGTGTTCGTGGCCGGCGCGCCGCACCATCACCTGTCTGCCCTGCTTTCGCCCGGTCGCAGTCGCGTGTTGCTGAGTCAGACCACCGACGAACTCGAGATGGCCGGCGGCCTGACGATCGCCCACGACGTGCGCCGGGGCTAGCTCGAACCCCCCTCGCGCAGCGCCGCGTCGATCGCGTCGGCGCCCGGCGCGCAGTCGCCGGCACCGGCCACCAGGGTCGCCAGCGCCCCCGCGGCGCAGGCGCGGCGCAACGCGTGCAGCCGCTGTGCTTTGTGCGCCGGGTCCGCGCCCGGGCCCGGCGGCCAGGTCGCCGCCAGCACCCCGGCGAACACGTCGCCGGCCCCGGTGGTGTCCACCGCGTCGACCGCCGGGGCCGGCACCGTGAACTCACCGTCGGCGCCGGCGTAGCGGGCGCCGTGCGGGCCCAGGGTGGTCACCAGATGGCTTGGCCGCCAACGCCATTGTCTCTCCTCGTCCTCGTTGGCGATCACCACGTCGGCCAGTGCCGCCAGTTCGGCCAGTGCGCCGTCCCGCCGCCCGGCCGGCGACGCGTTGACCAGGACCACCGCCCCGGCCGAACGGGCTTGCCGCGCCGCCGCCAGCGCGGCCGGGACCGGAATCTCCAACTGGGTCAACAGCACGTCGCAGTCGGCGATGACCGCGCGCACCGCGTCGTCGGTCGGCGAAAGCCGCCCGTTGGCGCCCGGGGAGACCACGATGGTGTTCTCGGCGCCGGCGTCGACCACGATGATCGCCGTGCCGCTCGGCCCGGGGACGGCGACGGTCCCGTCCAGCCCGACGCCGTTGGCCCTCAGGTGCGCCCGCAGTTGTCCGGCGGCGGCGTCCTCGCCGAGCGCGCCGACGAACTGCACCCGTGCGCCCGCCCGCGCCGCGGCGACCGCCTGGTTGCCGCCCTTGCCGCCCGGACCGTGGCTCGACGACGACGCCAGCACCGTCTCGCCCGGACGCGGCAGGGCGTCGACGCCGAACGTCAGGTCCATGTTCACGCTGCCGACCACACACACCCGTGCCATTCCTGCGACGGTAGTCGGGCTGGGCGGGAG
>NZ_VMQU01000237.1 GCF_007714205.1 Mycobacterium helveticum
TACCGGCCTTGGCCGCTTGGCGTTTGGCCCATTCGTTGCCGTTGATGCACAGCTTGGCGGTGTAGGGGAAGTAGGTGCTGAACTTGATGAAGAACGGGCCGAAATCCTCATCGAGGCAATAGAAGTAGAAGTAGTTGATGAACGCCGTGGAGCGCACCAGCCAGGCATAGGGTTCCCCGGCCTGGTTGTAGCGGCGCTGGGTGCGCCACACCAGCGCCTTCTCCTGCGCCCGCCCGACGAACAACACGCCCTCGGCGCCGCTGAACCGGGCCAAAAACTCTTGGGCGACATCGTCTTTGCGTTCCTTGCCGAACGACACCAACTCCAGGCCTCGCGCGGCGACGAATCCGCGGATGTCGGCGACGAACGCCTTGGTCATCGGGTCCATCAGCGCGGTCGAGGCGAAGTGGTGGCCGCGGTGACCGACGAAGAAGCCCTGCACCCCGGCACCGTAGGTCAGCCGCGGCACCCACACGTTGAGATACATCCGGTCGATCGACTCGATCTCCAACACCGTGTGATCGGACAAGACATCGCCGGCACTGCGCGCTACGGTCATGATGGGCTCCGGTCCGGACGGGCGGTCGGCAACGACCCACCAACCGCTACAGGCGGTTCATACACCCGATCGACACGTTTCGACCAGGGTCTTCATCCCGTCCGGACCGGAACCCCCCAAAGCGACACCAGCCAACATGCCCATCGGGATGGGGCGAAGCCCGGCTAGTTCTCGAAGCGACCTTTCGACGCGACTGCCTACCGCTGCCGTCAGCGTCACCCCCACTGCTTGCGTATGGTCGGCGAACAGCCGCTCTCATTTACCTGGAAACGGGATCGGATTGAGCTGGCGAGTAGCGAGAAATCTGTTGACCACCAGAAGCCCGTAGGTCGTGAGGGCACGCGGGTGGAATGTCGTTCTGCTCGGTGCTGATTACGCCAGCGTCGATGAAAAGGCAGCAGATATCGCCATCGCCGAAACCCGCGGCGGACTGAACCCGGTCCACGTCAACTCGACCGCCTCGATGCTCAGTCCGACAGTGCGGACCAACGCCATCAGGTCGACTACCGTCGCCTCGACCGTGGCAACGATCCGTTGCGGCGTACTTTCGATCCGGTCTGCACCCGACTTCAAATCGGTTGCCGTATCGAGGTACATGAAAAACGTCCGTTCGGCGCCAGCCGGAATATCGCAAGGGACGTCGGGTGAACCGATCTGCTCGCCGACGACATTGAATGATGTCCCGCCGGGGTCTGGGCGGATCGCCCTTCCGGCGACGTGAGGTCACGTGCCTCGCGGGGGGTAGATTTATGACTTGCGACCAACCTCAACTGTTAGTGCCGCAGACATCACCCTTGCTCAAGACTTTTTGGACCGGCAGGCGCGACGAACAGCGGCCCGACGGCACCATCGTGTGGCCCTCCCCCAGCGGACACACCTACACGACCCGCCCGAGCAGCCGGCTGCTTTTCCCCACCCTCTCGTTGCGAACAGGTGAATTACCCACGGCCCCAACGACATCGCAGCCCCAGGCTCAGCGCGGCCTGATGATGCTCACCCGCCGCCAAACCCGCGCACAGGACCGCGCCCGCCGCATCGACGCCGCACGCGCCCTGAATGCCGCCCACGTCGCCGAACGCAACCAGCCGCCGCCCTTCTAGGGCCGCGGCGCACCCAGCCGGAACACCTTCCAGCCCGCCCGCCGCCAGCGCGCCACGTCGAGGCAGTTGCGGCCGTCAACGATCACCCGCGCGCGCACCCGGTCGGCCAGGTCGTCCGGGTCGAGGTCGACGAACTGCCGCCACTCGGTGAGCACCAGCACCGCGTCGGCGCGCTCGCAGGCCTCCTCCACGGAGACCGCGTAAGTCAGCGTCGGGAACAGACGTTGGGCATTTTCCAGGGCTTTCGGGTCGTACACGTTGACCGCGGCGCCGTTGAGCTGCAGCTGGCCGGCGACGTTGAGCGCGGGCGAGTCGCGCACGTCGTCGGACTCGGGTTTGAACGCCGCGCCGAGGACGGCGATGTTGGCGCCCAGCAGAGATCCGCCGCATGCGCTACTGGCCAGCTCCACCATCCGGGTGCGGCGGCGCATGTTGATGCTGTCCACCTCGCGCAGGAACGTCAGCGCCTGATCGGCTCCCAGCTCACCCGCGCGGGCCATGAACGCGCGGATGTCCTTGGGCAGGCAGCCGCCGCCGAAACCCAGTCCGGCGTTGAGGAACTGGCGCCCGATCCGCGGGTCGTAGCCCAGCGCGTCGGACAGCAGGCTGACGTCGGCGCCCGCGGCCTCGCACACCTCGGAGATGGCGTTGATGAACGAGATCTTGGTCGCCAGAAAAGCGTTGGCCGACACCTTGACCAGCTCCGCGGTCTGCAGGTCGGTCACCAGGAACGGGATCTCCGCGGCCAGCAGCGGGGCGTACATTTCGCGGACCGCGGGCTCGGCACGGGTCGAATCTTCTTGCACGCCAAGCACGATGCGGTCCGGATGCAAGGTGTCGTGCACGGCGAGGCCCTCGCGCAAGAACTCGGGGTTCCAGGCGATCTCGACGTCCACCCCCGGGGACGTCAGCGCGGCGGCCCGCCGACTCAGCTCGGCCGCGGTGCCCACCGGCACCGTCGATTTGCCGACGAGCACCGACGGCCTGGTCAGCCGCGGCACCAGCTCGTCGATGACGGCATGGACGTGGCACAGGTCGGCGCCGTACTCGCCCTTCTTCTGCGGCGTGCCCACGCCCAGGAAATGCACGTCGGCGAATTCAGCGGCCAGGTCGTAGTCGGTGGTGAACCGCAGCCGCCCCGCGGCGAGGTTCTCGGTCAGCAGCTTCCGCAGGCCGGGCTCGTAGAAGGGGATGTCTCCCCCGGCGAGCTTGGCGACCTTCCCCGGGTCGATGTCGATCCCCACGACGTCGTGGCCCAGTTCCGCCATCCCGACCGCATGGGTGGCTCCCAGATAGCCGGTGCCGAACACGGTGCATCGCATACCACCGGTGTAGGCGGCCGCGATGAGCTGACTGCATCGACTCGCTGAGCGGTAGTTAAACGGCAGATGACACCTGACACCGACCGGCCGCGCGCGCTACAGCCCCGGGATACCGATGCCGGGGATTCCGAACCCGCCGCGGCCGTGGCCGCGGCCGAACCCGCCGTGCGGGACCCCCGGAAATCCGCCGCGGTCGTCGTCGCCGCCGAACGGCCCCCTCGGAGCGGGCCCGGGCCCACCGAGGAAGGGGGGCAGCGGTAGCGGGATCTGCACCGGCG
>NZ_VMQU01000238.1 GCF_007714205.1 Mycobacterium helveticum
GCGGCCAACGCGTTCCTGGATGGGTTGGCCGCGCACCGGCGGGCTCATGGCCTGCCGGCGATCTCGCTGGGCTGGGGTCTGTGGGAGCAGGCCAGCGCCATGACCGGCGGCCTGGCGACCGTCGACTTCGTCCGCTTCGCCCGCGACGGCGTGCTCGCCATGTCGTCGGACGAGGCGCTGGAACTGTTCGACACCGCGCTCATCCTCGACGAGCCGTTCGTGTTGCCGGCACACATCGACCTGGCGGCGCTGCGGGTCAAGTTCGACGGGGGCACGCTCCCGCCGATGTTCTTCGACTTGATCAACACGCCCGCCCGCCGCCAGGTCGATGACTCGCTGGCGGCCGCGAAATCGAAATCTGCTCTGCTGCAACGCCTGGAAGGCCTGCCCGAGGACGAGCAGCACGCCGTGCTGCTGGACCTGGTGCGCTCGAGTATCGCCACCGTGCTGGGCAACGCCAGCCCCGAGGCGATCCATCCCGACCAGGCGTTCCAGGACCTGGGCTTCGACTCGCTGACCGCGGTGGAGATGCGCAACCGGCTCAAGGCCGCGACCGGCCTGGCCCTGTCGCCGACGCTGATTTTCGACTACCCCAACTCCGCCGCGCTGGCCGGCTACATGCACCGCGAACTCGTCGGAACGCCCGGGCACGCCGCTCCGGCCGCAACCCCCGGCGAGGACGAAATCCAGCGGGTGGTGGGTTCGATCCCGGTCAAGCGTCTCCGCCAGGCGGGGGTTCTGGAGCTGTTGCTGGCGTTGGCCGATGGGTCCAACGGCAGTGCAGTCGGGGTCGGGGGTCAACCCGCGCCGGCGGCGACCACGGAGAAGAGCATCGCGGACATGGATCTCGACGACCTGGTCAACGCCGCATTGCTGGACAACGATGAGTAGCCGGGACGGTCGGTGAGAATCGCGATCACGGGGGCGAGCGGGGTCCTCGGACGAGGGCTTGCCGCCCGGTTGCTCAGCCAGGGTCACGACGTCGTCGGCCTGGCGCGGCACCGGCCCGAAAGCTGGTCCAGCGCCGGCGAATTCATCTCGGGTGACATCCGGGACGCGGTCGCCGTCACGCGCTGCGTCGGCGGCGCCGACGTCGTCGCGCATTGCGCGTGGGCCAAAAGCCCCGGACCCGGGCAACACCTCGGCGACCAGGTGAACCTCGGGGGCACGATGAACGTCCTCGACGCGATGGCGCGGAACGGTTCGCGGCGCATCGTCTTCCCGTCGTCGGCTCACGTCTACGGGCGGGGGGGCGCCGCGCGCACCGAGCACGATGCGACGGCTCCGGTCTTCGCCGGTGGCGTGCAGCAGGCCCGGGTCGAGGAGATGCTGGCGGCCTGCGACGCCGAATCGTTCACGATCCGCTGCGCGCTCATCGTCGGACGCGGCGTCGACAACTGGGTGCGCCGGGTGCTCGCACTGCCGGTGTTTCCCGAAGGCGGCGCCGACGGACCGGTTCAGGTTGTGCATCTCGACGACGCGCTGCGGGTCTTCACCCGCGCCCTCCTGGACACCGGGATCACAGGTGGCCCGGTTAATCTCGCCGCGCCGGGCGTTCCTACGTTTCGGCAGATCGCCGCCGCGGTCGGCCGGACGGTGGTGCCGGTGGGGGGCCCTGTCGCCGCGCTGCTGCGGCGCAGCCTGCCCTCGCTCTGCGAGCTGGAGGTGCTGCAGCGCGCCCCGCTGATGGCCACCTCGCGGCTGAGCGAGGAGTGGGGATTCGATCCGGCATGGAACGCCGACGAATGCGTCGAGGATCTGGCGCTGGGCATGCGTGGCCGGCTGACGGTGGGCAGGCGGGTGGTCTCCTTGCCGTGGCGGCTGGCCACCCTCGACGATCCGCCCGCCGCCGACGTGCCCGCCGCCGACGGGGTGGTGCCCGTCCCGGCCGGCCCCGAAGGGCTCAACGGCGAATTCGACACCCCCATCGACCCCCGTTTCCCGACCTTCCTGGCCACCAATCTCTCCGAGGCGCTGCCCGGGCCGTTTTCGCCGTCGTCGGCTTCGGTAACCGTCCGCGGCCTGCGCACTGCCGGAGTGCGCGTCGCCGATCGGCTGCGGCCGGGGGGGATCATTGAGCGCGAGATCGCGATGCGCATGGTCGCGGTGTTCGCGCACCGCCTTTACGGGGCGATCACGACGGCGCACTTCATGGCCGAGACGGTGCCGTTCGTCAAGCCTGCGACGGTTGTCAGCAAGAGCGGGTTCTTCGGCCCCAGCATGGCGTCCCTGCCGATCTTCGGTGAGGAGCGCCCCTCGCCGGAAAGGCGTTGGGGGCATGAGCAACTGCGTACCGTCCGCAATATCGGAGTATTCGCCGTCAACCAGATCGGCCTCAGTGCCGGTTCGGCACTGGACACCCGGGCCTTCGTCGCGGACATCGACCGTCTGGAACGTCTGGCGGGCGGTGACCTCACCCGTCTCGACACCGGCCGGCTCCTCAGCCTGATCTCGTTGGCGCGCGACCACGTCGTGCACAGCTGGGTGCTGGCCTCGGGGTCCTTCATGCTGTGCGCCGCCTACAACGTGCTGTTGCGTGGTTTGTGCGGCCGAGACACTGCCCCGCCGGCCGGCCCGGAGTTGGTCAGTGCGCGGTCCGTGGAGGCGGTGCAGCGGCTCGTGGTTGCGGCACAACACAATCCGGACGTGCTGCGCCTGCTGGCCGAGCCGGGGGAACGCCTCGGCAAGCTGGCCATCGAGGCCCCGGAGTTTCACGCCGCGGTTCTGGCCGAGCTGGATCTGATCGGGCACCGCGGCCCCGCCGAACTCGAGATGCTCTCGACGAGCTACGCCGACGATCCGGAGTTGCTGGTTCGGATGGTGACCCGGGCGATCGGTGCACCGCCGGCGCCGGTCCCGCAGCACCCGCGAATCCCGTTGCAAGCCAGGCCCGTCGCGGCGCTCTTCGTGCGGCAGCTGCGCGACCGGGAGGTGCGCCGGGACAAGATGGTGCGCGCCAACTGGGTGCTGCGCGGGTTGTTGCGGGAATACGGGCGCCGGCTGACCGACGCCCGCGTTGTCGAGACCGCCGACGACGTGTTCTACCTGTTGGTCGACGAACTCGACGCGCTTCCGGCGGACGTGGCGGGGCTGGTGGTCCGCCGCCGGGCCGAACGGCTCAGGCTGGCCGGCGTCGTCCCGCCGGCGGTCTTCAGCGGAAACTGGCAACCGTCGATCGCGTCGACGGCGGTGCTGGGCAGCGGGGGAACGCTGCGCGGCGTCGGGGTGTGCGGGG
>NZ_VMQU01000239.1 GCF_007714205.1 Mycobacterium helveticum
ACACTCCTTCTGCTCCGCCCAACGGCGGTCCGATGATGGACCACCCCGGACTTACACAGATGGAATGACACGCCCCGACGCTGCGCCAGCCGATCACCTCGGCGCGGGCCTCCGGCACCGTGATGGCCACCGACACGAGCTCAGATCGCGATGGCCCGGGGAACATCCCGACATCATCACCATGCCGCCGCATCGATCCGGCCGAAACGTCCTCACCCTGAGCGCCGGTACCCCCACTCCAACGTGGTCACCCTGAATGCCCGGCAACAGTGGGTCGGCCGAAGGCTTGCGTACTTGCACCTTTCCACCATCGTCGACGTGAGGTCGGCGACGACATAACAGAAGGCCGGCGTCTCCTTCGTCTCCGGGATCGGCCTCCCGGACGCGGTCCTCACTCCGCCTGTGCGGACCCGGAAGCCAGTACTCGCCTGGCCGACTCGACCAGGTGCTCCGCCGCGCGGTTCATCTTCTTCAACTCCGCTGAGGTCAGGTCCTGATGCGTATAGGCAGCCTTGTTCTTCAAGTTCAACAGCGTGTTCAGGTGCCGTTCGGATCCGCTGTCCGCCCGCTTCAGCAGAGCGACGGCCTCGTTATGGTTGCCGGTGTTCGAGTACGCACCGAGGCGGACGCAGCAGATCACGTCCGAGGCGGCAATGCCGGCGTCGACATATAGATCGCCGGCGGCGTTGGGCATCTCCTCTCCCAGATGATCAGCCGCGGCGAAGAACTCGTTCGCCTTGGACATGCGCCCCGCGGTGACCACGGCGTCGCAGTCGCGTTGTCCCGCCATCAGGACCTCCTCGCTGCCGGAGAATTACCAATCGGCCGCAACTGCGTGTTGAACCAGGCCCGTGTCCCAGCGACGGTCAGGCCCTGCTTGGCCACGTCACGAAGCAGGGGTTCACCGGCGGAGGCCGCGGCGTCGAGATCGTGTTCGGTGTACTCGACGACACGGGCGTCGTTGCCGGTCCACGCGGTGACTAGTCGGGCGAGCTCGGTCAGCTGCTGCTCCCACAGGTCTGGACTCTCGTCGTGACCATCGAGTTCGGGCGCGCAGGCGCGCACCAGAAACAGGTCAATGTCGCTGTCCAGGGTCATCCGGCCGGTAGCAGCGGACCCGAACACCGCGGCGTACTTCAGGTCCTTGCCCCAGCCCTCCAAGTGGGCCTCGATGCGCTCCAAGAAAATGGAGCTCAGCCGGGAGAGCGCCATAATCGGCTCGGCTGCAAGATGTTCGGTGTTGAGCCGATAGGTGTTTGTCCTTCCTACCTGATCGTGTAGCACTACGCCCTGGGCGGTGAGGCGGGTGAGGACCTTGCGGATGCCTTCGCCCGACACCGTGGTGAGGATGCGCTGGATCTGAGAGATCGTGAACGTGACATCAGCGCTTGCGAGGACGCCTAGGACATCGCCGTCCAACGTTGGCGTCACCGTGGCGAACGGCTTATTCAACTGCATCTTCAGTTCCTCCGCGCTCGAACTAAAGTTAGAGTAACACAACTATAGTTGCATTCTGGTGCGCAGAATATTATAGACGTAGACGCACCCTCGGGCCGGATGGTTGTGGTAGCTACGAGGCGCGCCTCAGAATGACGGCTTGAACCCCTTGACCAGCGGTCAAGTCGGAGCCAACAATCGACGTCGACAAGGAGGTCTTCATCGGACTTCGTACATCGACCACACGCCTCATTTGTCCAGTTCACGGCAGATTTGTTTGACCCCAGGCCGCGACAGCCCGACTGTCGCACAACGTTGTTTTCACCCCGATCGGCAGTCCACTATGGAGCCCGAGAGCTGCTTTCGAAACCGTCTGTGGTCCCAAGATGGCCCTCAAGCAGAACTCAGCGAAGGCTTGCCAGAAACAGCATCAACGCTGGTAAACCAAGGTTTCTGTGTTGTCGGGCTGACAGGATTTGAACCTGCGACCACTTGACCCCCAGGAAGCAGCGATAGCGCATACACGCAGCTCGCCGGCGGTTTCCGGCGTCAAGAAGCGAGGCATGACGTTCACTGACGCGCAGGTCGTTCAGCATCGCGCATGACGTGCGGTCCCAAAGTGGTCCCCGCAACCGCGCCTAACAGAGTGCGGGAATCATTTCTAGCTGATATCAGTTCTAGCTGATAGAATCGCCGACGTGCGGAAGTGGGAGGTTGATCTAACCCTCATTGAAACATGGATCGACAGCCTCGACGACGAGGAGTACGACCACCTGATCGCGGCGCTGGAGCAGTTGGAGGAATACGGACCGGTTACGCGCCGGCCATTTGTGGACACCCTCGAAGGATCGGCGCACCCGAACATGAAGGAACTCCGACCTCGCCCCACCAAGGGTGGAGCCCACATCCGGGTGCTCTTCGCCTCAGACATCCAGTCCCGAGCGATCATGCTCGTCGCCGGAGACAAAGCAGGGAACTGGACGAAGTGGTACGCGACGAACGTTCCCATCGCCGACCGCCTATTCACCGAAAACCAACAGAAGATGAAGCAGGCGGCCGCAGCCACAGTCACAGTCGCCAAGCCGAAGACAAGAAAGGGGAAGAAACGATGACCACGCTCGATGATCTTCGCCGTCGCCGTCCGGGCAACCGTGCCCGCATCGACGCAGTCAAGGAAGAGATGGATCGCGAGGTTGCGCAGTACCGTCTTCGAGAATTGCGGGAAGATGCCGGTTACACCCAGACCGCGCTCGCCGCAGCCATCGGTGTCGGGCAGAACCGCGTTTCGCAAATGGAGCACGGCGACCTGGGCACCAGCCGGGTCGACACACTCCGTAAGTACGTGGAGGCTACCGGTGGCGAGCTGGAGGTTGCGGTGAAGCGCCCAGACGGATCTCGCGTCTTACTGAGTCTCTAATTGGGTCCGCTAACGCGGGAATTCCGACGATATGATTCTGCGTTTGAGTCGGCCCGCGCAGCCGGAAGGACACCAAGTCAAAGCCAGGTTGAAGCACCCGCTGGTGGCCGGATGAAGTACCCACCCCGTGCGATTGGCCATCGCCTCCAGAGCTTCCCGACATGGCTTGCTCACGGCTTCCACCTGATGCGTCCACCCACGTACTCGCAACCGGTCGCATCAAAAATGCGCCCAAAACCTGGCGCCTCCGAGGAACGTACGGCGATCACTTAGTGGTCTGACCCGTTAATTCGTCGGGGGTTGTTGCCAGGCGGTGGGGTCGCCGAGGTAGAGGCCGCAGGCGCAGTCGAGGGCTTCT
>NZ_VMQU01000023.1 GCF_007714205.1 Mycobacterium helveticum
CATGCTCGTCTGCGGGCCGGTCACCCTCGAGCTCCCATACCACACATGAGGTCATCCACATTCATGGCAATAGAGCCAGATTTTCCACTGCTATAGAGCCTGTTGCCGAAGCGGCGCAGGGCACTGAGGCACTGACATAGCCGGGCTACACACCCTTCCACGTGCCTCACGTGTCGGACACATAAATACGCTGAACAACAAGCACTTTCGAAAAAACAAGTACGGATAGCCTACGCGACGTGATACGCAGCGACCCGGGTCAGCGCGGATCCGGACGATGCGCCATGGGCAACCCGAACGGCAGGTCGGACACGCTCGCCGTTATCTCCAGCAGGCGGTTGTACTTGGCGACGCGTTCTCCGCGTGCAGGGGCGCCCGATTTGATCTGGCCACAACCCGCCGCGACGGCGAGATCCGCGATGAAGGAATCGGTGGTTTCCCCTGATCGGTGCGAAATCATCGCGCCGTAGCCCGCCTCCCGGCACACGGCCAGTGCCTCAAGGGTTTCCGAAACGGTACCGATCTGGTTGACCTTGATCAGGGCGGCGTTGCCGATGCCGGCGCGGACCGCCGAAGCGATCAGGTCGGGATTGGTCACCAGATTGTCGTCCCCGACCAGTTGGACTCTGTCACCCAGCTTCTCGGTCAGCTTTCGCCAACCCGCCGTGTCGTGTTCGTCCATCCCGTCTTCGATACTCCAGACCGGAAACTTCTGAACAATATTGGTGTAACGCTCGATGAGGTCGTCGCTGGACAGAGTTTCGCCGTTGACCCGGTAAAAGCCGTCCCGGTGGAAGCCGTTGGCCGCGGGGTCCAGCGCGATGGCGACGCCCGTGGTCCCGGTGACATAGCCGGCGTCACCGATCGCCTGCACGAGAAGGGCCAAAACATCTTCCGGACAGCCGATCTCAGGCGCGAAGCCACCCTCGTCGCCTAACCCGGTCGCCAGGTTGCGCTCGGCCAACACCGACCGCAACCTGGCGTATACCTCGGCGCCGGCGCGGACCGCCTCCGGCAAGGACGGCGCCCCGATCGGTGCGATCATGAACTCCTGGAAATCCAGGGGATTGCGCGCGTGGGCTCCACCATTGACCACGTTGAAGTGCGGCACCGGCAGCCGCGCCTGCACACCGGCGGGAGTCAGCCACTGCCACAGCGGTCGTCCGGACTGGCGCGCGAACGCCCGGGCAGCAACCATGGAGACGCCGACAATCGCATTGGCACCCAATCGAGACTTATCGGGTGTGCCATCGAGCTGCCGCAGCGCCGAATCGACGTCCTCCAGAGCGGTGAACGGGCGACTGGTCAACGACTCCGCTATCGGCCCGTTGACGTATGCCACGGCGCGGCGCACACCCATACCGTCGTAGCGCGTGTCACCGTCGCGCAACTCGACGGCCTCGCGGCTGCCGGTCGACGCACCAGCGGGTACGCCCGAGCGAAGCCGGCTACCATCCCCCAGCGTTGCCGACACGGCCAGCGTGGGGCGGCCGCGAGAATCGAGGATCTCGATTGCAGATACCGACGAAAATTGGATCGTCACGTTGCGTCCTCCGCGTCACATTGGGATTTCCATGTTGGTCAGTCCGGTATCGATACATGAGTCGCAGGGACCGTTGGCCGCCGATGTGTGACGGACGATTATGGCGAGCCCCACCGCCATGGCCAGTTAGCAGCCTATCGCATAGGCCCGCCGCGGGTAAGATATCCGCAAGGTCATGGGACACTTGGGCGGGGACAGGCGGGCATGTTGGTGACGGTATCGAAAACTGTTGCATAGCAGAGCCTTAGGAGTCGTCGTGGATGAAGAGTGTCTGAAGCTCAGCACGTATCTGGCCGAGCGCCGGCGGACGGACAAGGGTTTCGTCTCCGATGTGCTGCTCGGTCTCTACCAAGAACACCGCGTCGCCAGCAGCGTCCTTTTGCGCGGCGTCGGCGGTTTCGGGACGGGCCGCCACTACCGCTCCGATCAGTCCCTGACCCTCTCGGAGGACCCGCCCGTGCTGATCACGGCGGTGGACAGCAGGCCGGTCATCGAAGGACTGCTCGACGAGGTGCTCGCCGTCCAACAACGCGGGCTGGTCACCCTCGAACGTGCGCGGCTGCTGCGCGGGGAAATCGGGGCGCTCGAACTTGCCGACGGGCTCCACGAGGCCGTCAAATTGACGATCTACCTGGGCCGCAAGGAGCGCGTCTACGGAGTTCCCGCCTACATCGCGATCTGCGACCTGATGCACCGGCGGCACATCGCCGGCGCCTCCGTGTTCCTGGGCGTCGACGGCGTCGCGCACGGGCAACGGCGGCGCGCGCGCTTTTTCGCCGTCAACGCCGACGTGCCCATGATGGTCGTGGTGGTGGGGTCCGGCGAGCTCGTCGGCCGCGTGCTGCCCGAGCTCGGCGGCCTGCTCGAACAGCCGATGATCACGCTGGAGCGGGTTCGGGTATGCAAGCGGGACGGGGCGCTACTGGAACCGCCGCACCCCCTGCCGAAAGCCGACGAGCACGGTCTGCCGCTGTGGCAGAAGCTGTCGGTGTACACCTCCGAATCGGCGCGCCGCGGCGGCGTGCCGATTCACCGCGCGCTGGTGCAGCGGCTGTGGCGGCGCAAAACGCCCGATGGCGCGACGGTTTTGCGCGGTATCTGGGGCTTTCACGGCAATCACCCGCCGCACGGCGACAAGGTGCTCACCCTGGGCCGTCGCGTCCCCGTCGTCACCACCATCATCGACACCCCGGCCAACATCGCCGAATCGTTCGAGGTGGTCGACGAACTGACCCGGGAAGACGGGCTGGTGACCAGTGAAATGGTGCCCGCGTTGGTCTCCGACGAGCGCGACAGCAGTCCGGGCCGGCCGCCGATGGCCGACCACCGCTACTGAGCCGTCGGCTCGGGCGCCTCAGCCGGCGACCGAGGCGTCATAGATCGACTGGATCGCCTTGTCCAGCGTGGCGTCGAACTGCTCGTCGGTCTGGTCGACCGAAAGGCCCTCGGTCAGCGCACGACTGAAGCTGGCGATCAGGCCCGTGTTCTTGGCGAGCAGCTCGTTGGCCTCCTCGCGGGAGTAGCCGCCGGACAGGGCCACCACCCGCATCACCTTCGGATGTTCGATCAGCGGCCGGTAGTAGTTGACCTCGCTGGGCAGGCTCAGCTTGATCATCACGCGCTGCCCGTCGGGCACGGTGTCGAGGTGCCGGGTGATCTCGTCGCGCAGGATCGCCTCCGCCTCCGCCTTGTCCGGGATGGAGATGGTGACCTCGGGTTCCAGGATCGGCACCAGGCCGTGGCCGAGCACCTGGTGGCCCACCTCGAACTGCTGGGCGACCACCGCGGCGATGCCGTCCGCGTTGGCGCCGCCGATCACCGACCGCTCCTTGGTGCCGAAGACGCCCTTGCTCGCGGCGCGCTCCAGCAACGCGTCCAGACCGGGCATCGGCTTCATCAGCTGAACGCCGTCGCAAGCCTCGGCCAGCCCCTTGTCGATCTTGAGGATGGGCACCACGCCCTTGGTCTCCCACAGGTAGGTGGTCGACGGTTTGCCCTCGATGTCGCGGTCCATGGTCTGCTCGAACAGGATCGCCGCCAAGACCCGATCGCCCGTGAAGGCCGGGGAGGTGATGATCCGGGACCGCATCTGATGGATGAGGTCGAACATCTCCTTCTCGGAGGAGTACGCGTCTTCGGAGATGCCGTATTGGCGCAGCGCCTTGGGGGTCGATCCACCGCTTTGGTCGAGCGCCGCGATGAACCCCTTACCCGAGGTCATCCGGTCCGCTTGCTTGTCGTTCGGCATGGAACTCTCCACTCCCTCGTGGTCCCCTGTGACCGTTGCGCAGCTTGAGCCTTGCCCGATCATATTCGGGTCGGTGGACGTCGGAAACAGCCCGGTCACGGTGTGGGCGTCAGCACCTGCCGGGCCTGATACCGCTGACCGCCTTCGTGGTGCCCCAGCATGGCGTCGATGTGCGGCGCCGCGGGACGGCTGTTGCTGCCGATCGGTTGCATCCACAGCATTTCGAGGCGCATGAGGCCGTAGGGGCTTCGGCAGCGCCTACGTCGCCCCCCGATCACCGCGGGAATGGGGAGATGCGGGCCGACGACATCGCCTTGGAAGGTCTGCGTCGCGGCGCTGGAGGACCCGGAGAGCGTCGCCGCGCCGCGGGCATCGGTGTAGCCGCCGTCGCACCGGGCGATTTCGTTGCGCCCCTTGGCTTGTCGCCACGAGTGGGTCAGCGGGTGCGCCGGCCCGGCCGGGTACTGGGATGACAATCCATTGACTCGGCCTGCCGCCGGGAATATCGTCTGTAGTTACGCTACGTCGCGTCGCGTAATATCGCACGACGACAAGGAGAAGCCCTCGTGTTCGACCTGAAAATCATCGGTGGCACCGTCGTGGACGGCACCGGCGCGCAGCGCTATCGCGCGGACATCGGGATCAAGGACGGCAAGATCCTCGACGTCGTGCGCCGCGGGGCCGACGACCCTGAGACGGGCGGCTTACAGACCGCCGAGGCGGCCGAGACCATCGACGCGACGGGTCGTGTGGTGGCTCCCGGCTTCGTCGACATCCACACCCACTACGACGGCCAGGTGAGCTGGGACAGCTCGCTCGAGCCGTCGAGCGGCCACGGCGTGACCACCGTGGTCACCGGAAACTGCGGCGTGGGCTTCGCCCCGGTCCGGCCCGGCCGCGAGCAATGGCTGATCGAGTTGATGGAGGGGGTCGAGGACATCCCCGGCACCGCGCTGACCGAGGGCATCACCTGGGGTTGGGAGAGCTATCCCGAGTACCTCGATGCCATCGGCAAGCAACGCTTCGCGATCGACGTGGGCAGCCAGGTCGCCCACGGCGCCGTCCGCGCCTACGCGATGGGCGAGCGCGGCGCCCGCAACGAGCCGGCCACCCCGGACGACATCGCGGCGATGGGCCGGCTGGTCACCGAGGCGGTCGAGGCCGGCGCGCTCGGGTTCTCCACGTCGCGGACCCTGGGCCACCGCGCGATGGACGGCGAACCCGTGCCGGGCACATTCGCCGCCGAGGAGGAGCTGTTCGGCCTCGGTCGCGCCATGGCGGCCGGCGGGCAGGCGGTGTTCGAGCTGGCGCCGCAGGGCGCGGCGGGAGAGGACATCGTCGGCCCGAAGAAGGAGCTGGAGTGGATGCGCCGGTTGAGCGGCGAGATCGACCGGCCGGTGTCGTTCGCCCTGATCCAGGTGGACGCCGACCCGAAGCTGTGGCGCGAGATGCTGGACCTCTCCGCGGACGCCCACGCGGCGGGCGCCCGGCTCTACCCCCAGGTCGCCGCGCGCCCGTTCGGCATGATGATCGGCTTCCAGGGGCATCACGGCTTCAGCCACCGGCCCACCTACCGCCGGCTGAAGGCCGAGTGCGGCCGCGAGGAACTCGCGGAGCGCCTCGCTGACCCCGCCGTGAAGGCGGCCATCCTGTCCGAGGACGACCTGCCGCTCGACCCCACCCTGCTGTTCGACGGGATGTTCGCCCTGGTGCAGCATTCCCTGGGACGGCTGTACGCGCTGGGCAACCCGCCCGATTACGAGCCCACCCCGGACCGCACCGTCGCCGCGATCGCCGAGGCGCGCGGCGAGGACCCGCTGTCGACGCTGTACGACCTCATGCTCGAGTCGGACGCGACCGCCATGCTGATGCTGCCGCTGTTCAACTACGCCGACGGCAACTGCGACGCGATCCGCGAGATGCTGATGCACCCCGCCGGGGTACTGGGGCTGTCCGACGGCGGCGCCCACTGCGGAATGATCTGCGATGCCTCCTACCCCACGTTCCTGCTGACGCATTGGGCGCGGGACCGTCGCCGCGGCGAGAAGCTGTCGCTGGAGTACGTCATCCGCAAACAGTCCCGCGACACCGCGCACCTGTTCGGTCTCACCGACCGCGGCACGATCGAGCCCGGCAAGAAGGCCGACATCAATGTCATCGACATGGACGCCTTGACGCTGCATCCCGCAGCGATGGCCTTCGACCTGCCCGCCGGTGGCAACCGGATCCTGCAGGGCGCCAGCGGCTACGCCGCGACCATCGTCAGCGGGACGGTGACCCGCCGCAACGACGTCGACACCGGCGCCCGTCCCGGCCGCCTGGTCCGCGGGGCGCGTTAAGGGCCGCGGTGAGCCTGGCCGCCGGCACCCCGGCCCGCAGCCACGACGAGGACGCGATCGGCATCCCGCCGCCATGTCCGACGCTGGTGCCCGCCGAGCGGTACTACTCGCCGCGGTTCGCCGCCCTCGAGGCCGAACGCATGTGGCCGAAGGTGTGGCAGCTCGCCTGCACGGTGGACCACGTTGCCGAGCCGGGCGACTACTTCGAGTACCGCTGCGGCCCCTACGCAGTGCTGATCGTGCGCGGGGACGACGGCGGGTTGCGCGCCTTCCAGAACGCCTGCCGCCATCGCGGCAACGCGCTGTGCGCGGGCTCCGGGCAGGGGCTGCGCGAGATCAAGTGCGGCTACCACGGCTGGACCTGGGACCTGGCCGGGACGCTCAAACGGGTGCCCGGCCGCAAGGGCTTCGGCGTGCTGCGGATGCCGGATTTCCCGCTGGTTCCCGTTCGGGTCGAGGCCTGGGCGGGGCTTGTCTTCGTCAACCTCGACCCCGACGCGATGCCGCTGGCCGACTACCTGGAGGGGGTGCCCGACGACATCGCCTGGTGCGGGCTCGGCGACTTCCGCTGCTATGCCACGCTGACCGTCGAGGTGGACGCCAACTGGAAGACGATCGCCGACGGCTACAGCGAGACGTACCACGTTGCGACGCTGCACCCGGAACTGCTGCGCTGTGTCGACGACGTCCATGCGCCGCAACGCATCTGGGGCCACACCGGCAAGTCCGACCAACCCTACGGCGTGCCGAGCCCGCGCCTTGACGGCGCACTGAGCGACGAGGAGGTGTGGGACGCCTACGTCTACACCCAGGGTGCGCTGATGGGCGCGGCCGAGGGCACGCCGTTTCCCGCCGACGAGCGCCGGCCGGGGCAGACGGTCGCGGACCTGATCGCGGCGCGAACGCGGTCGTTCGCCGCGGGACGCGGGGTCGACCTCGGCTGGGCCGACACCGACCGGATCACCCGACTGCACCAGTACAACGTGTTTCCCAACATGACGTTCCTGACCAACGCGGACCACCTGACCGTCATGTGCTCGCGACCGCGACGCGACGCCGCCTCCGATCCCGACAAGGGCGAGCTCGTGATGTTCTTGATGACGCGGATGGCACCGGGTGCGCCGCGCACCACGCCGGCGGATGTCCGCGTGACGGCTGGGACGGCTGAGCCGGGTGTGGTTCTGACGCAGGACATTCGGGTGCTCCCCGGCGTGCAACGGGGCATGCGTCAGCCGGGCTTCACCCATCTGGTGCTGTCCGGCGAGGAGCGACGCGTGATCAACATGCACCGAAACCTCGAGCGCTACCTCGACCTACCCGAGTCCGAATGCATGCGTTGCGGTACGGCCGACGAAACTCCGCCAACGTAATCGGCGCAGACACTCGGAAAAGTGGTCCGTGACACACTAGACTTCCGGCTGTGACGACCCCGTCGAACCGCTGGGGCGACGAACGCCAGCACCTTTCGCATCAACTCCAGATGCGGTATCGGTCGCTGGGCCGGGTCCGGGCGCGGCGGCTGTCTCAGCAATTCGCGAGCGTCGGCGTCCGGACCGCGCCGGGGCGTCTTCGGGCGATGACGGCCGGGCTGCCCGTCGCTGCCGACGAGGTGACGGACGTCCATTTCGCTTTGATCGCGCTCGAGATGAACCGGGCGACACGCGCCGCCAGGATCAAGCGGCTGAAGCGCCGTGGCTCCCGCTCGTTGCTGCTTGCCGGACTGATTCTCGTGGTCCTGCACTTCCTGCTGTGCGTTGCTTACCTGCTGCTGAACCTGGCCCAACAGGCGACCCCGCTATAACGCCGCCCCGCGGGCACGGCCCTGGCGCGCAACTAGCGTGAGCCGGGCCCTGCGGCGGTTCGCCTCCGACCGCGCGGCCGCCGGCACGCCCGCCGCGGTGTCGCCATCGATGTGCACCGTCCCGCCGGTGCTGCGGTGCTGACGCTGCCAGTCGCTGATCGCCTGCTGCGCAACATGATCGATATAGTCGGCCAGCACACTGACGGTGACCGTGCTCCGTTGCGGCACGGAGGCGAGCACGCGGGTCAGCCGCGGCAGCGCCAGGAACGTGCATGCGCCCTCGACGACCACGTGCCATTCGTCACCCACCGGAGCGGCCTCGATCCTGGCCCGGATCACCCGCCAGCCGGTCAGGGCAATGGCCAGCGCGAGTCCGATCATGACGCCGTGCAGGAGATTGAGGAAGACGACGCTGACGGTGGTCACCACGTACACCGCGAGGTCCCCGTTGCGCAGCGCCGTTTCGATGTGGGCGGGCTTGAGCAACTGGGCGCCGACCACGATGAGCAGGCCGGCCAGCGCGGCCGTGGGAATCTCTTCGACAAGCCCCGCGAACGGGATGGTGAACAGCAGTATCCAGAACCCGTGCATGATCGTCGAGGCGCGTGTCTTCGCGCCGGCGTTGACGTTGGCCGCGCTGCGGACGATGACACCGCTGACCGGCAGCCCGCCGATCGCACCCGCCGCGACGTTGGCCACGCCCAAGCCGATCAGTTCGCGGTCGAAGTCGGTGCGGGGCCCGCTGTGCATCCGGTCGATCGACACCGCGGTGAGCAGGCTCTGAACGCTGGTGACGAGAGCGACGGTGAGCACGCCCATCGCGACCGCGCCCCAGTTGCCGTCGGGCAGTTCGGGCAGTCGGATCGCGTCCAGCACCGATCCCTCCAGCCGGATCCGGGACACCTGGAACGGGAAGACGACCGAGATGACCGTCACCGCGACGATGGCGACCAGCGGGCCCGGGACGCGGCGCAGGCCGGCCGGCGCCCGGTGCCAGCCGACCAGGGCGGCGATCACCAGCACCCCGAGGAGGACGCCGGGCCGGTGCGCGTCGATGATCTGGCCCGGCAGGCCGACGACGTTCTGCCAGGCCGTGCTCTTGGACCTACCACCGAGCAGCACATGCATCTGCTGCATGGCGATGGTGATGCCGATGCCGGCCAACATGGCGTGGACGACGACGGGCGAAATCGCCAGCGCGGCCCGCGCGACGCGACTGAGCCCCAACAGCACCTGCAGAGCACCGGCGGCCGCGGTGATCAAACAGGTTATACCCCAGCCAAATTCGGATATAAGGTCGGCGACGACGACGGTCAGGCCGGCGGCGGGACCACTGACCTGCAACGGCGATCCGCCGAGAAAGCCTGCCACGATCCCCCCGACGATCGCGGCGGTCAGGCCGGCGAGCACCGGTGCACCCGAGGCGATCGCGATCCCCAGCGACAACGGAAGTGCCACCAGGAAGACGACCAACGAGGCCGGGAGGTCGTGGCGGACCACCGCGCGCAGCCGGTCGGTACGTGACGGCGGCGCCGACTCGACGCCCGCGCCGTGGAGCATCCCGGTGCGCTGCATCGACCCCTCCCTGGGTCGTGTCCTGGCGGTGCTGCGGTGCCCGCCGCGTGCCGCGGCCGGTGACACCCGTGTAATCCATTGGAGCCCAAGCGATTAAACATCCGAACGCCGTCGTCCGGGCGGGCCCGGCTCCTACGCTCGAAGTTAGGTTAGGTGGGGGGCCGGGCCTGGTCAACCCGGCAAGCCGGGCCCATATTGAATCCAAATCTTCGGCGCCGCCCCGGCGATGCCGTCGCCGGTACCGCTCAGTCGCGGTCGTGGTGGCACACGGCCTCGAGTTTGAGGCCGAACGGGTCATCCCAGAAGGTCGCGTAGTAATGGCCGGGGTACTGCGGAAAGTCCCGGAAATGTTCGATCACGGTGGCCCCGATCGCGGTGACGTGGTCGTGCACGGCGCGCACCGATGACCGGCGCGGCACGCTGAACGCCAAGTGCTGCAAGCCCGTTCGCTGCGGCGAATACTCCCCGGGCTGGGTGGCCGGGTAGAAGAACAGGTAAGTGCCCGGTTTACCGTCGGCCGGCCGGTAGGAGAATTCGTCGGCGGCGTCGAAGAACGGCTCGAAGCCGACAAGGGGCAGCAGCGCGCCGTAGTAGCGCCTGGCGGCGAGCAGATCAGGCACGTTGACGCCCAGGTGACCCAGCATCGGCTCAGTATCCAACGGCGCCGCGTCAGGCGGGGCCGCGCCCGTCTCCGGCGAGCTTCAGCAGCAGCCGCGTCCCGCCCAGCGGGCTGGCGTGCAGGGAGGCCTCGCCGCCGTGCAATTCGGCCTGTTGCGCCACCAGCGCGAGCCCCAATCCCGAGCCCGAGCGCGACGCCGTCGAGCCGCGGGAGAAGCGCGCGAAGACCGCGGTGCGTTCGTGTTCCGGGACCCCGGTGCCGTCGTCGTCGATCGCGATCTGCACACCCTCGGCGGAACTGGCGACATTGAGCTGGATCTCGGTGGCGCCGCCGTGCTTGACGGCGTTGGCGATGGCGTTGTCGATCACCAGCCGCAGCCCGGTGGGCAGGCCCACCATCAGCACGGTGGGCGAGGGCACCAGCGACACCTCGACGTCGGGGTAGACGCGCAGCGCGTCGTGGGCGGCCCGGTCCAACAGTTCGGTGATGTCGAACGGCACGAAATCGTCGACGGTGGTGAGTTCCCCCTGGGCCAGCCGTTCGAGTGCCGTCAGCGTCGATTCGATGCGGCGCTGGGTTCGGATGACGTCGCTGATCACCTCGTGGCGCTGCTCGGGCGCCAGCTCGAGGGTGGACAACACCTCCAGGTTCGTGCGCATGGCGGTCAGCGGGGTCCGCAGCTCGTGCGAGGCGACGGCGGCGAAGTCGCGAGCCGATTCCAGCGCCGCCCTGGTGCGTTGCTGCTCGTTGCCGATGCGGGCCAGCATCCCCTCGACGGCCTCGGCGATCTCCACGGCCTCCCGCACGCCGCGGACCTGGACCTCGTCCGGGCTGGACTGGGCGTTGATGGCGCGGGCCTGCTGGGCCAGCAACAGGAACGGGTTGACCATGATCAGCGAGATCACCCAGCCGACGAGCACGGTGCCGACGATCACGCTGGCGCAGATCAGCATCACGCGCAGGTGCAGTGCATTGATGCGACGCTGCGCCTCGGCCAACGGGGCCGCGAGCGAGATCGTGGCCGGCCCCGCGGTGAAGGTGCGGACGCGGTACTGCACGCCGTTGATGGTGGTGTTCGCATAGCCGTTGGGCAGCTTGGGCAGGACGATGGCGCTGGGCACGGAGACGGTCACGCCGCCGATGCGCGCGGTGCGGACCAGGTTGCCGTCCGGCGTCGGCCGGTCGGGGCTGCTGAGCTGGGCGTTGTTGAGCAGCGTGTTGATGTCGCCGAGGCTGCTGACCGAATCCAGCCGCCGGTCGAGCTGGCTGTACTGGTCGTTGGTGACGCCGATCCATACCCACGCGGCCAGGGCGACGGCGAACGTGATCACCCCGAGTTGCGCGATGACGACGATGGTGCGCAGGGACAGCACCCGCATCGGCAGCTGCAGATGCCGCAGCATGCGAGAATCCTGCTCCATTATCGGGCCCACACCGCCGGGCCCGGGTCGGGAATCCGGCCGGCGAGCCGAGGGTCGCGCCGCAGCGGGGTGCCAATCATGAGCCAATTATGGTTCACCCGCGCGTCGACCGGTTCCCGACGTACGGGCGGCCCGGTGACGGGCGTCTCACCGCCACCGTTTGCGGCGCCGCGCAGTGAGTGATTACTCTCTCACCATGGCCCTCTCCGGGCGGGACCGCCTGCTGGCCGAGGCGCTGAAACTCTTCGCGGCCAAGGGATACGCGGCGACGTCGGTGGCCGACATCCAGCGGGCATCCGGCCTGGCACCGGGGTCCGGGGCGCTCTACAAGCATTTCGGGTCCAAGCGCGAACTGCTCGAGGCCGCAGTCGCGCACCGCATCGACCGGATCGTCGCCGCGCGCGAGCAGTACGACGCCGGGGAGCCGGGCGGCGTCGAGGCGGCGGTGCGCATCGCCGGCCGGCTGATCTGGGACAACCTGCGCCAGAGCGAGGACCTGCTCAAGGTCATGCTGCGCGAACCCGACGAACTCGGCGACCTCGACGAGAAGACCTGGCAGGTCATCACCGACAACACCTACCAGCGGTTCGCCGACGAACTGGTGGCGTCCAACCGAGCCGGGCGCACCCGCATTCCCGATCCCGAGGCGGCCGCGGCCGTGGCGATCGGGTCGTTGTCCTATGCCGCGACGTTGCAGGCGCTGACCGGTCGCCTGCCCGGAAACATCGATGCACAGCGTTACTTCGAGGCGTGGGTCGGCCAGACGGTCAGCGTCATCACCCAATACCGATACCGTGAGATTCAGGAGTAGAACCGTGGCTTTTTCACTGCAACTCAGCGACGACGTGATCGAGATGCGCGACTGGGTGCACCAGTTCGCCGCCGAAGTGATCCGCCCCGCGGCGGCCGAATGGGACGAGCGCGAGGAAACCCCGTGGCCGGTGATCCAGGAGGCCGCCAAGGTGGGGCTCTACTCGTCGGACTTTTTCGTGCAGCAGGCGACCGAGCCGTCGGGGCTGGGCATGCTCATCGCGTTCGAGGAGACGTTCTGGGGCGATGCCGGTATCGCGTTGTCCTTCATGGGTACCGCGCTGGCCGCGGCGGCGCTGGCCGGCAACGGAACTCCTGAACAGCTGGGCCGCTGGCTGCCCGAGATGTTCGGCACCCCCGAAGAACCCAAGCTCGGCGCGTTCTGCTCGTCGGAGCCCGACGCGGGCTCCGACGTCGGCGGCATCCGCACCCGCGCCCGGTACGACGAGGCATCCCGCGAGTGGGTGCTCAACGGCACCAAGACCTGGGCGACCAATGGCGGTATCGCCAACGTGCACATCGTGGTGGCATCGGTCTATCCCGAGCTCGGCACCCGCGGCCAGGCGACCTTCCTGATCCCGCCGGACACCCAAGGCCTTTCGCAGGGGCAGAAATTCAAGAAGCACGGAATCCGCGCGTCGCACACCGCGGAGGTGGTGCTCGACGACGTCCGTCTGCCCGAGGACGCCATCCTGGGCGGCCGGGCGAAGTTCGAGGAGCGCATCGCCCGGGTCAAGTCCGGTGGGTCCGCGGGCGGGCAGGCGGCGATGAAGACGTTCGAACGCACCCGGCCGGGCGTCGGCGCGATGGCCGTCGGCGTGGCCCGGGCCGCCTATGAGTACGCGCTCGAATACGCCTGCCAGCGTGAGCAATTCGGCCGGAAGATCGGCGAATTCCAGGCGGTGGCTTTCAAGCTGGCCGACATGAAGAGCCGCATCGACGCGGCGCGACTACTGGTGTGGCGGGCCGGTTGGATGGCAAACAACAACCAGGACTTCGATTCGGCCGAGGGCTCGATGGCCAAGCTGGTGGCCAGCGAGACCGCCGTCTATGTCACCGACGAGGCCATCCAGATCCTCGGCGGCAACGGCTACACCCGCGACTACCCCGTCGAGCGGATGCACCGCGACGCGAAGATCTTCACGATCTTCGAGGGAACCAGCGAGATTCAGCGCCTGGTCATCTCGCGGGCGCTGACGGGGCTGTCCATCCGGTAGCCACCGCGCCCCATGGTGATCTAACGCCGGGCACCAGACATGATGGCCGGGTGACCACCGACATCCGCGTACTCGACGACGAAGACGACCTGATCGCCGCGGCCAACGTGTTCCGCGCCTCGATGGTGGGCCTGCCGCCGCTACCGGACCTGCCGCCCGGCCGGATCACCGAACTGCTCGAGCCCGGCCGCACCATCGGGGCGTTCGTCGACGGGGAGCTGGTCGGCACCGCCGACGCCGCGACGAGCGGCCTGACACTGCCCGGCGGGACGGTCGTGGGCCATGCCGCCGTGACGCACATCGGGGTGCTGCCGTCGGTCACGCGCAGGGGGATAGCCACCGACCTGGTCGGTCATCAGCTGCGCGACATCGCCGAGCGGGGCGAGGTCGTGGCCACGTTGCGCGCGTCCGAGGCCACGATCTACGAGCGGTTCGGCTACGGCGTGGCGAGCTCGTCGCAGAGCGTGGAGGTGGCGACCGCGCGGGCGGCGCTGCGCCCGGGCGTCGGGCGCGGCGGTCCGGTGCGGCTGCTCGACGGCGCCGCGGCCTGGGATGTGCTGCCGCGGATCTGCGCCGCGAACCGGCCGTCCCGGCCCGGAACCGTCGACCGCCCGGCGGTGTGGTGGCGAAGCGTGCGGTTGCGCACCGAATCATCCTCGACCCCTTGGTATGTCGCGGTGCACGGCGATCCTGGGCACGAAACGGGGTTCGTCCGCTACCGCCCCGTCGACACCGACAGGTGGTTCGTGAGCGAGCAGCGCACGATCGTGGTCGAGGACTTCTTCGCCCCCACCGAGGACGCCTACCTGGGGCTGCTGCGCTTCCTGCTGGGACTCGACCTGATCGACCGCGTGGTGTTCTGGTCGCTGCCCCTCGACGATCCGCTGCCGTGGTTGCTTGTTGATCGGCGGGCGATGCGGGTGTCCGCGGTGCATGACGAAACGTGGCTGCGCGTGGTCGACTCCGGCAAGGCGCTGTCGGCGCGCCGGTACTCCTGCGCCGGCGACGTCATCATCGCCGTCAACGATCTGGTCCTGCCGCACAATTCGGCCCATTTCGCCGTGAGCGCCGCGGGGGCCGAACGCACCGACCGGCGCGCCCGGTTGCACGTGGGCATCGAGGGGCTGGCCGCGGTGCTGCTCGGCGGTGCGACGTGGCACAGCCTCGCCGTGGCGGGGCTGGCCCGGGCCGACGACCCCGAGGCGGTCGCCGTGGCCGACCGGCTCTTCGAGGTGCCCGACGCCCCGTACGCCGGGTTCTTCTTCTAGCGACGGCGCACGGCGCGCGCGGCCGTGATCGTCGTCGGGTCGGCCACGACACTCCTTGCTCCCGGACCGTGCAGAAGCTGATTGAGCAGGCCCGGGCCTCCTGCGCGTCGCGCACCGGCGCACCGCTCTCGTAACTGGACCGGCGCGCTCGCGGAGGCCGCGCTGGGTGGCGGCCTGCCGGGCGAGCTCACCTCAGTGAGTAGCGGATCGGCAGGTGCTTGAGGCCACCGACGAACGTCGTGGCGATGAGCTCGGGCTCCCCGGCCAGCTCGATGGTCTTGACCCGCGGAATCAGTTCGGAGAAAAAGCTGTTCATCTCCATGCGGGCCAGCGCCGCACCCAGGCAGAAGTGCACGCCGTAGCCGAACGACAGGTGCTTGTTGGGATCCCGGCCGACGTCGAAGCGGAACGGGTCGGTGAACACGTCCTCGTCGCGGTTCGCCGAAACATAGGACAGCAGCACCGACTCGCCCTCGGCGATCGCGACCCCGCGCACCTCCGTGTCCGCCTGTGCGGTGCGCATGAACTCCTTGACCGGCACCACCCAGCGAATCATCTCCTCGACCGCGGTGCCCATCAGGCTCATGTCGTTCTGCAGCCGCGCCAGCTCGTCGGGATGCTCCAGCAGAGCCAGCAGCCCGCCGGCGATCCCGGCGCTGGTCGTGTCGTGCCCCGCGCTGGCCACGATCACGTAGTACGACGTGGTGTCCATGTCCGACAACGGTTCCCCGTTGACCGTGGCGTTGGCGATCGCCGAGGCCAGATCCTCGGTCGGATGCTCGCGACGCGACGCGGTCAGCGCCGCGAAGTAGTTGAAGAAGTCCAGCAGCACCGCCAGCATGTCCTCGGGGGTGCCACCACGCTGAAACTCCGTGTCCTCGCCCCCGAACATCTCCTGGGTGAGCTTGAGCATGCGCGGGAAGTCCGACTCCGGCAGGCCCAGCAGCGACAGGATCACATACAGCGGATAGTTGACCGCGACCTCCTGGACGAAGTCGCACTCCGGTCCCTTCTCGACCATCTTGTCGACGTAGATCCTGGCCAGCTCGTCCACGCGAATTTTCAAGGCCCGCATGGCCGCCGGGCGGAACCAGTCCGCCCCGACCTTGCGGATGTCCCGGTGATGCGGGTCGTCCATGTGGATCAGCGTGCGCAGGCCGATACCGGCCTCCCGATCCGCGCGCAGCCTCTCGTCGAGCGCGATGTTCATCAGCAACGGGCGCGGATCGTTGGTGAACAAGTCGTTCTGCCGTTCGATGTCCATGATGTCGGCGTGCTTGGTCACCGCCCAGAACGGCCGGTACCCCTCGACGTCGACCCAGGACACCGGGGCATGGACGCGCAGGTGGGCCAGCGCCTCGTGCAGCCGCTTTTCATCGGTATAGGCCGCGGGGTCGGTCAGCAGCCGCGCGGCATCGTCCATGATGCGGGTGCTCATAGGTGCTCCTTGGGTGCAGTTCGCCGTCGCACATGATCTAGAACGGATTCGTTCCTGATTATGGCGCGTCGCGGGCGTGCGTCAAGATGTCATTATGACTGCCGCGGGCCGCAACTACGGCGGGCTCACCCCCGAACAGCGTGCGCAGGACCGCCGCGGACGCCTGATCGAGGCCGCCCGCGCGCTCATCGGCGACGGCGGCGTGGCACCGCTGACCGTCGACCTCGTGTGCCGGCGCGCGGCCCTGAGCAAGCGGTATTTCTACACCGAATTCGCCACCAAGGACGACTTGCTCGACGCCTGCGCCGACGATCTGTTCGGGCGGCTGGTGGCCCGGATGGACGACGTGCTGACCACCGCCCCGCTCGCCGATCGCGTCGAGGGCACCCTGCGCGCCGTGCTGCGCACCCTGGCGTCGGACCGCGCGGACGCCCGGCTGTACATGGAGTGCCCGGGTTTTCCGCGGCTGCGCGAACACCAACAGCGTGCGGTGCGTGACTTCACCGACCGCATGGCGGCCGACGCCATCCCCTTCACCGGACGTCCGAAGCCGTCCGTCGACCGGAAGTTGGCGACGCGCGCGCTGGTCGCCGGGACCACCGACCTCATCGTCGCCTGGCTGCACGGCGACATCGACACCGACGAGGACACCCTCGTCGCCACCCTCGCCGCGGCGGCCAGTGGAGCGGCAACCACGATCTAGCCCACGCCAATCACCCGGTAGTGTAACAGTTCTCGCTAGGGACAAGGACGCGCCGGATAGGCGGGCGTGTCCTTGGAGCCGCGCAACGACACCACGATGAACCGGGGACGGTAGATGCTCACGTGGCGGTACAGGTCGCCGCCGGGTGACGCGTCGAGGCTGTTGACGTTGTAGGAGACGACGAGATCGGTTGATGTTGAGTACTCGGGATGAACGTGGGCGTTGTAGGTGTAGACATCGGCGTCGTGATAAGACCCCGAGCGGCCGCTCTCCGGGGTCACATACAGCGTGGTCGCGGGACCGAACGGCCCCGTCGGCGCAGGACCGAACCGGCCGACGATCCGGTCGCTGAATCCCTGGCCGCCCTGCATCGTGGTGAGCATGTAGACATCGGCGCGCAGCCTGTGGACGGAGAATTCGCCGCCGATGCCGTCGGTGACCCGCGACGAATCCGCCTCCACCGACGACCAGCCCCGACCGGTCCAATAGGAGAACCGGTGGCGCAGATCGCCTCCCGCGACGCGGGCCACGTGCAGGTACTTGCGGTCGCCGTCGGTCTCCACGCCGTAGACGTAGCTCCAGGTGCCGGCCGGCTGCACCCACTGGCCCCATTGGATACCGCGGGATCGCGGCAGCGGCGTCACCGACGGCGCCCGTAGCTCGCGGACGTCGAAGCGGGCCAGCGAGGATGCGATGAAGGCGAAGTCCAGCGGACCCGGGCCGGTGGGCCGCCACTCGGTGACCGGAACCTGCAGCGCCCCGTCGAGATACGTTGCGGCTCCCAGCCAGAACCAGTGGGAGGGATCGGCCGGTGCGATCACCGCCGCGGGGCGAGCGGCGGTCCCGCCGACGATGGTGGACCAGCGTCCCGCGGCGTCACGCACGACGAACGAATTGTGCACGAATGCCGCGTCGGGCGGTCGGACCGGTGCGGCGATGGGGCCGAGGAACGTGTCCGAGAAGGCGAAGAGTTCCCGCGCTCCGGGAAGCGGCGACGACCAGGTGGAATCCCCGCCGGTCCAGCCGGCACCGGAGTCCGCGTAGTGCGACAGCGCGGTGTCCAGGCACATCAGCGGCACCGCACCCGGCGCCGGGGAGGGCCGGGCCGGACCCACCACAACCGCGGTGATCAGCAGGACGACCAGCAGCCGGCCGGCCCGTCGCCCCGCCGCACGCATCACCGTCACACGATAAGCCCTGCCGGGCACCCGACCCCGAAAGCCCGAAAGCCCGAAAGCCCGAAAGCCGGGAATGGCGGGAATGGCGGGAATGGTAAGCCTTTCCTTCCCGCGCGGCCGGCTCGCCCAAAGTGCGCTGATTTAGGGACGTTTGGCCCTAGGGCCGCGCGCTCGCGGCTCGGAATACTGAGGCGCCTTGCCCAATGCTGGTCCTGTTAATCCTGTGGAGGAACTCGATGACCGCGGAAGCACCGCCCGTACCCGGACTGGAAGCCCGCCGGCCGTTTCCACCGCGGCTCGGCCCCAAGGGCAACCTCATCTACAAGCTCATCAGCACCACCGACCACAAGATGATCGGCATCATGTACATGGTCGCCTGCTTCGTCTTCTTTTTCATCGGCGGCCTGATGGCGTTGTTGATGCGCCTGGAACTGGCGGCGCCCGGGCTGCAGTTCCTGTCCAACGAGCAGTACAACCAGCTGTTCACCATGCACGGCACGGCCATGCTGTTGTTCTATGCGACCCCGATCGTCTTCGGGTTCGCCAACCTGGTGCTGCCGCTGCAGATCGGTGCGCCCGACGTGGCCTTCCCGCGGCTCAACGCGCTGTCGTTCTGGCTGTTCGTCTTTGGCGCGCTGATCGCGCTGGGCGGGTTCATCGTTCCCGGCGGTGCGGCCGATTTCGGTTGGACCGCCTACACGCCGCTGTCCCAGGCGGCGCACAGTCCGGGAGCGGGCGGGGACCTGTGGATCCTGGGGATCGGCGTCGGTGGCCTGGGAACGATTCTGGGTGCGGTCAACATGATCACGACCGTGGTGTGCATGCGCGCTCCGGGGATGACCATGTTCCGGTTGCCGATCTTCACCTGGAACATCCTGATCACCAGTGTGCTTGTGCTGGTGGTCTTCCCGCTGCTGACGGCCGCGCTGTTCGGGCTGGCCGCCGACCGCCGCCTCGGCGCGCACGTCTACGACCCCGCCCACGGCGGGGTGATCCTGTACCAGCACCTGTTCTGGTTCTTCGGGCATCCGGAGGTGTACGTCATCGCGCTGCCGTTCTTCGGCATCGCTTCCGAGATCATCCCGGTGTTCTCCCGCAAACCGATCTTCGGCTACACCACGCTGGTCTATGCGACGCTGTCGATCGCCGCGCTGTCGGTGGCGGTGTGGGCCCACCACATGTTCGCCACCGGCGCGGTGCTGCTGCCGTTCTTCTCGTTCATGACGTTTTTGATCGCCGTCCCGACCGGGATCAAGTTCTTCAACTGGATCGGCACGATGTGGAAGGGCCAGTTGACCTTCGAGACGCCGATGCTCTTCACGATCGGCTTCCTGGTCACCTTCCTGCTCGGCGGCCTGACGGGGGTGATGCTGGCCAGCCCGCCGCTCGACTTCCACGTCAGCGACACCTATTTCGTGGTGGCGCACTTCCACTACACACTGTTCGGGACGATCGTGTTCGCCACCTATGCCGGGATTTACTTCTGGTTCCCGAAGATGACGGGTCGCCTGCTCGACGAGCGGCTGGGCAAGTTGCATTTCTGGCTGACGCTGATCGGCTTCCACACCACTTTCCTGGTCCAGCACTGGCTGGGTAATTCGGGGATGCCGCGCCGCTATGCCGACTACCTGCCCACCGACGGGTGGCAGACGCTCAACTTCGTGTCGACCGCCGGGGCCTTCATCCTCGGGGTGTCGGTGCTGCCGTTCGTGTGGAACGTGTTCAAGAGTTGGCGCTACGGCGAACCGGTGACCGTCGACGACCCGTGGGGTTACGGCAACTCGCTGGAGTGGGCCACCAGCTGCCCGCCGCCGCGGCACAACTTCACCGAACTGCCCCGGATCCGCTCGGAGCGGCCGGCGTTCGAGTTGCACCACCCGCACATGGTGGAGCGGATGCGCGCCGAGTCCTACGTCGGCGGCGGCAAAGCGCACGCCAAGGCCGCGGACGCGGCTCGGGTGTCATCCGCGGTGAACTGACGGCTTTCGGTGTGAGCCCAGGGTGGCGATCCGGGCGATCTCGCCACCCCTGATTCTCGCTCGACGCCAGGGAGGCACACCCGCTCGGCGAGCCGCGGACCGGCCTATGCGGCGGGCACTTTGGTTGGGACGGCGACCGACCTGGGCGTGGTGTTGACGACGCTCAACCCGGCCAGCCGACGCCAGGAACGGATCGCGTGGCGGGTGACCTCCACGATCCGGGTGGCTTCGTCGTCCAGGTTGGCCAGCCGGTGGGCACGCAGCGCATTGCCGGCGACGGCATCCAGGGCGTCGGTGTCATTCGTGTCGACGAGCGACGTCGACTGGTACGCGGCGCGGACGGCATACTTTTCGGCGCTTGCCAACATCGTCGCGCTCACCTCCCGGGCGGCGCGGGCGGCGCCGTCCCAGGCCGCGATCGGGGGCGTCTCGCCGGGCACCAGGCTGCGGTGCAGTTCAGCGATGTCGGTGATGGCTTGTGCTGCAACGCCGTTGGCGTATCTGATGACGCCCCAGGGCGGGCTGGTCAGCAGTTTGACCACCCAGGTGTGGACGACACGGTCGGCGACGTCGGCGGTGCCCACCGTCAGCCGGCCCAGGTCGAGCACGAGGACGGCGTCGGCCGGGGACAGGTAGCCGTCGGGCCCGGCCAGCCAGTCGTTGCACAATTGGACGAAGGAGGCGAGCGGACGGGCCGACGTGGCCGGGAAGTCGGTGACCTGAGCGTCACCGTTGATGTACGAGATGACGTTCATGGCGCAGCCTTTGCCCGACCCCGGCTGGTGGGATCCCCGGGCCAGCCTCAGCGGGTGGGTGATGCAGTCAAGCTCCATCGGGTCGCCTCCCGGGGAGCATCCTATGGACGAGAGAGTCGTGCGGCGTTCCGACACGACGCTTTTCACGCCGGGGACGGATCGGGTTGACGGCCTCCGCCGGCATGGGCCACGATGGCCGAGAGGCCAACGGGACGGTCCGGGTGGACAGGAGAGCCGGGGTGGGAATGGCTGACATCACCATGTTGATCCTCGCCGACCACGCACGGTTCCGCGAGCAGTTCGCCCAGCTGGACCTCCTGCAGGCGCAGCCGGAGGTCGACGGCGCCGCGCTCGAGCGGGTCTGGCGTCCGCTCGCCGACCAACTCGACGTGCACGCCTATATCGAGGAGAAGATCTTCTACCCCCAGCTGCTGCAGCGGGGCGCCGACAACCCGGAAGGCGAGACGCTGGACGCGATCGGTGATCACAACGACATCCGGGACGCGGTGCGAGCCGCCGACGCGGCCGAGGTCGGATCTGCCGAATGGTGGGAGGCGGTCGGCAGCGCGCGCCGGGCCAACGATGAGCACATGGGCGAGGAGGAACGTGAAGGGCTGTCGGATTTCCGCCGCCACGCCCCGATCGGTCTTCGAGAGGCACTCGGGCGGCAATACCGCGAGTTCGTGGCCGAGCACCCCACGACCGAGGGGGTGCCGATCGTCGACCGCGACCCCGAAGGCTACGTCGCGGGCGTCCAGAATGCCGCGCGGCGGACCCGGCGGACCGACTATTCGCTCGGCATCGGCAGCCTGAAGGGCAAGTGAGCCGGGCGGCGGCCGACGGCCGGCCTCAGCTGGCGAAGATGTCGTCCCGCACCGTGCTCGGGTCCCGCACGGCGGCCCGTGGGCGCGCCGACGTGCGACGACGGCCACACGCCGCCGCCGAACTCGCAGGTTTGGGATCCGTGGGCGGGGGGGATTATCTCGGCATGATCACACGTCACATCGCTCGTTTTCTCGGTCCGGCCGCCGTCGCGGCAGCGGGCCTGGGCACCTCCGTCCTGACATCCGCCGTTCCGTTCGCCGCCGCCCAGGGCTGCCCGGACGTTCAAGTGGTGGCCGCCCGCGGCACCGGGGAGGAACCCGGCCCCGGCCCGACCGTGCAGGCCTTCATCGACGACCTGCGCCCCCGCCTGGCCGGCAAGTCCTTCGACGTCTACTCGGTCAACTACCCCGCCAGCGACCAGTGGGACACCGGCATCGACGGCGTCAGAGACGCCGGGGCACACGTGCTCTCCATGGCCCAGCAATGCCCCAACACCAAGATGGTGCTCAGCGGCTACTCCCAGGGCGCCGCCATCATGGGCTTCGTCACCTCCGCGCAGGTGCCCGACGGCATCGACCCGGCCACCGCGCCCAAACCCCTGAGCCCCGAGGTCGCCGACCACGTCTCCTCGGTCGTCCTGTTCGGCACACCCAACGAGCGCGCCATGAACTTTCTCGGCGAGCCGCCGCTGGCCATCGGCCCGCCGTATCAGGCCAAGACCATCAAGGTCTGCGTCCAAGACGACCCGGTGTGCTCCGACGGGCTCAACTTCGCCGCCCACAACACCTACACCGACGACGTCAGCATGATCGACAGGGGCGCCGCCTTCGCCGCCAGCCGCATCAACGGCACCCCCGACCCGCAGGGACCGGTCTCGGTGGCCGGCGCCACCGCCGGCGGCGGCTTCGGCAACTGACACCCAGCGGCCGCGCGCCCTCGGAATGACGGGTCCCCGTCCGCGTTGAGTAATGCGGGTGAAGCCGACAGCGAGGAGACGGCGTGAGAGTCATCGGCTTCGAGGAGCATTACAAGCTCCCGGCCATATCGGAGGAACACCGCAATCAGGGCAGCACCTCGGCGACCGACCTGCTCCGGGCGGCCGGCTACGGGGGCGCCGGCCCGCAGGGCGAGTGGCCGCCGGGCATCTATGACCTGGGTGCGGGCCGGATCGCGGCCATGGACGCCGCGGGCATCGACGTGCAGATCCTCTCGCACAGCGTCCCGGGACCCGAGACCCTGAAACCGTCGGCGGCGGCGGAGCTGGCCCGGCAGGCCAACGACGCCGTCGCCGCCGCGGTCGGCGAGCATCCCGACCGGTTCCGCGGCTTCGCCACGCTGCCGATGCGCGCCCCGGAGGCGGCCGCGGCCGAACTCGATCGCACCGTGCGCGAGCGCGGCTTCGTCGGGGCGTTGATCAACGGTCACGTCGACGGGCGCTACCTCGACGACCCGTTCTTCTGGCCGGTCTTCGAGTGCGCCGAAAACCTCGGCGTGCCAATCTATCTGCACCCCACCCTGCCGCCGCAGCCGGTGATCGATGCCTGTTACGGCGGCTTCGACCCGAAGATTTCGGCGCGGTTGTCGACGGCCGGTGTCGGCTGGCACATCGACACCGGCATCCATTGCCTGCGACTGATCCTGGGCGGGGTGTTCGACCGGTTCCCGACGCTGCAGGTCATCGTCGGCCACCACTTCGAAGCGCTGAGCTGGATGGGCTGGCGCGCCGACTACTCGTTCCCCGTCGAAGCCACCGGCCTCGAGCGCACGGTCAAGGAATACCTTCGGGAGAACTTCTACGGCGGCATCCTCGCCGGTGACTTCTACAGCCAGGACCCCGGTGCGACGGACCCCACGTGGAGCCTGTCCTTCAACGCCTATCAGGCCATGGTCAACGCCATCGGCATCGACCGCATCGTCTTCACGGCCGACTATCCCTACGGCAACATGAAGGCGTGCCGGCGGTTCCTCGACCAGATGCCCATCAGCCCCGCCGACAAGGAGAAGATCGCCCACCGCAACGCCGAGCGCCTGCTCGGGCTGTGAGCCGACGGCCGATGGCCCGGACGATCGGTGCCCGCCTGCAGCGCCGCGAGGATCCGCCGCTGGTGCGCGGGGCCGGCACCTACGTCGGGGACCTGCGCGTGCGCGGCTGCCTGGAGGCCGCGTTCGTCCGCAGCGACGTCGCCCACGGCGAGCTGCGCGCGGTGGACCTGGCGGCGGCCCGACGGCTGCCGGACGTGGCCGGCGCCTGGTCGCACGCCGACCTGCCGTCCCTGCCCGACACCCCACCGATGCTGGATCAGGAGTCCGTGCGCGGGCGCCCCTGGCCGGCCCTGGCCACCGGGCGGGTGCGCTACGTCGGCGAACCGCTGGCGATCGTCGTCGCCGCCGACCGCTACCTGGCCGAGGACGCTCGGGACGCCGCGCGGGTCGACATCGCGCCGCTGCCGGTCCTGCTCGACCCGGCCGAGGCCGCGGGCAGCGCGGTGCGGCTGTTCCCCGGCTCCGACAACGTGGCGCTGCAGCGGGACTTCGGCGAGCCGATCGAGGAGTCGGTGTGGCGCGACGCGGCCGTGGTGGTCGAGGCCGGCTACCGCCAGCAGTTGCTCGCCCACACCTACCTGGAGGCCAGGGCGATCCTGGTGGACCCCCGCCCCGACGGCGCAATGACGGTCTGGGCGTCGCACCAGGCGCCCCACCGGCTGCGCGCCGACCTGGCCGGCGCGTTCGGGCTGCGGCCCGACCAGGTCCGCGTCATCGTGCCCGACGTGGGCGGGGCTTTCGGCGGGAAAAGCCAGACCTGGCCCGAGTACCTGGCGGTGGCGGCGGCCGCGCGGCGGCTGGGCCGGCCGGTGCGGTGGTCGGAAGACCGCGCCGAGGCCCTGACCGGTCCCCCGCACGGGCGCGGCCAGAACCAGCGGGTCCGCATGGCCGCCGACGCCGACGGCCGCATCCTGGCCTATGAGCTGCACATCGACGCCGACGTGGGCGCCTACCCGCACACCGGCGCGATCGTGCCGATGATCTCGGCGATGATCGCCACCGGCGCCTATGCGATCCCCCGCGTGCACGTGCGCGCCCGCTCGGTCGTCACCAACACCGCGCCGACCGCCCCGTACCGGGGCGCCGGCAGACCGGAGGCCGCGTCGGCGATCGAGCGGACCGTCGAGCTGCTGGCCCGGCGACTCGGCATGGATCCGGCCGACCTGCGGCGGCGCAATTTCATTGCGCCACAGGACTTTCCCTACGCGACCCCGACCGGATTCACCTACGACAGCGGTGACTACGCGGGCGCCCTGGACGCCGCGCTGCGCGACCTGGACTACGACGGCTGGCGGGCCGAACAGGCCCACCGCCGCCACACCGGTGGGCCCCCGATTGGCATCGGACTGTGCACCTATGTCGAACGCTCCGGCGTCGGTGCGGAATTCGGCGCCGTCGAGGCGTGCCCGGACGGCACCTTCGTGGCGCTGTCGGGGTGCTGCTCCACCGGCCAGGGCCACGAGACGTCGTTCCCGCAGGTCGTCGCCGCCGTGCTGGACGTGGACGTCGACCGGGTGCGGCTGGTCGAACGCGACACCGCCGTGGTCCCGCACGGCACCGGGTCGTTCGCCAGCCGGTCGATGCAGATCGGTGGCGCCGCGCTGTACCGGGCGGCCGGTGATCTCATCGAAACCGCCCGGCAGCGGGCGGCCGCGACGTGGGCCCTGCCCGTCGATGATGTCGGCTACCGCGGCGGCGAGCTGGTCGCCGGGGACAGACGGATGACGCTGGGCGAGCTGGCCGGGGCGGGACAGCTGCGCGCGGACGTGACCGCCGCGCCGCCGGAGGCGTTCCCGTTCGGCGCCTACGGCGCGGTGGTGGAGGTCGACCCGGAGCTGGGCGACGTCACGGTGCTGCGGATCGTCGCGGTCGACGACTGCGGCGTCGCGGTCAACCCGATGATCGTCGACGGCCAGGGCTACGGCTCGGCCGTGCAGGGCCTCGGTCAGGCGCTCTACGAGCACGTGCGCTACGCGCCCGACGGGACTCCCGCCGCGCGCAGCCTGCTCGACTACCTCATCCCCACGGTGTCGGAGCTGCCGTCACTGCACTTCGCGGCGACGTGCACCCCGAACCCGAACACGCCGCTGGGCGCCAAGGGCGCCGGCGAGGCCGGGTGCATCGGGGCGCCCCCGGCGATCGTCAACGCCGTCGCCGACACGCTCGACCTCGACGACCGGTCGGCGCTGCAGATGCCGCTGACCCCGTACACCTGCTGGAGCGCCGCCCGGTGAAGCCCGCGCAGTTCGACTACGTCGCCGCGCAGAGCCCGGACGACGTCGTGGCCGCGCTCGCCGACGGCACGACCCACGTGCTGGCGGGCGGCCAGAGCCTGGTGCTCGAGATGAACTTCCGCAGCGTGCGACCGCGGCGGCTGGTCGACATCAACGGCGTCGCCGGCTTCGGCGACATCGCCCTGGACCCTGCCGTCCTTCGGGTCGGCCCGCTGGTCCGGCACCGCGCCTTCGAGTCCGACGCGGTCCCCGGCCCGCTGGGCGTGCTGTTGAGACGGGTCGCCCACCACATCGCGCACCCGCCCATCCGCGCCCGCGGCACCATGGCGGGCAGCCTCGCCTACGCCCACCCGGCCGCCGAATGGCCCGCGCTGGCCGCCGCACTGGACGCGGAGATCGAGCTGCGCGGCCCGGGCGGGAGTCGCGTCGTGCGGGCGGGCGAATTCTTCACCGGCCCGTTCCGCACCGCCCGGCGCCCCGACGAACTGCTCGCCGAGGTGCGCCTGCCGCTGCTGCCGGCCGGCACCGCCGTGGGCTTCGTCGAACACCGCCGGACCCGCGCCAGCTTCGCCCAGCTCGCGGCGCTGGCCGCGGTCACCGTCGCCGACGGCCGGGTCGTGGCCGCGTCGGTGGGGTTGGTCAACGCGGCCGACCGCCCGGTGCGCGCGACGGCCGCCGAGGCGGCGCTGATCGGCCGGGCGCTCGACGACGACGCCATCGCCGAGGCCGCCCGGGCCGCCGCCCGGGACGACGCCGACCCAGGCCCCCAGCCCTACGCCGACATCGCCTACCAGCGTCACGCCGTGGCCGTGCTCACCCGGCGCGCGCTCACCCAGGCCCGGGACGGGGCATGACGGCATGCGAATAACGTTGCGGGTCAACGGGATCGACTACGAGATCGAGGTGCCGCCGCGCCGGACGCTGGCCGATGCGCTGCGGGAGGAGTGCGGACTGACCGGGACCCACCTCGGCTGCGAACACGGCGCCTGCGGGGCCTGCACGGTGTTGGTGGACGGCGACGCGGTGCGCTCGTGCCTGATGTTCGCCGTTCAGTGCGACGGCCGGGCGGTCCGCACCGTGGAGGGCCTCGCCGCGCCCGACGGCTCCGACCACCCGCTGCAGGCGGCGTTCTCGGCCGAACACGCGCTGCAGTGCGGCTTTTGCACCCCGGGCTTTCTGATGCTGGCCGCGGGCGCGCTGGAAAACGACCCGGGCATCGCCGAGGACCCGGAGCGGCTGCGGGAGTTGCTCACCTCCAACCTGTGCCGCTGCACCGGCTACGAGGCGATCCGGCGTGCCGTCGTCAGGGCCGCCCGCGCGGGCGGCGCGCTCCCCTGAGCCGATGGACGCCCGGCCGGTGCCGGTCAGCCCTTGGCGAGGGTGAACTGCGCGACGTCCGTGTAGCCCTCGCGGAACAGGTCGGCGCAACCGCTCAGGTACTTCATGTACCGGTCGTAGACCTCCTGGGACTGGATCGCGATGGCCTCGTCGCGGTGCGACTCGAGCGCGCCCGCCCACGTGTCCAGGGTGCGGGCGTAGTGCAGACGCAGCTGTTGGACCCGCTTGACGGCGAAGCCGGCGGCCTGCGCGTGGTCCACGACGGCCTTGGCGTTGGGCAGGTCCCCGCCCGGGAAGATCTCGTCCATGATGAACTTCATGAACCGGATCTTGGTCATGGTGATGGGCAGTCCGCGCTCGGCGAACTCCTCGTCGCTGGGCTTGATGATGGTGTGCAGCAGCATCACCCCGTCGGCGGGCAACGCCTCGTAGGCCATCGTGAAGAAGTCGGTGTAGCGGTCCCGCCCGAAGTGTTCGAAGGCCCCGATCGACACGATCCGGTCCACCTTGTCGTCGAACTGCTCCCAGCCCTGCAGGAGCACCCGCTTGCCGCGCGTGGAGGGATGCTGATCGAGGCGCCGTTGCACGTGGGCCTGCTGGTTGCGGCTCAGCGTCAGGCCGATCACGTTGACGTCGTAGCGCTCGAGCGCGCGGATGATCGTGGTGCCCCAGCCGCAGCCCACGTCGAGCAGCGTCATGCCCGGCTGCAGCCCCAGCTTGCCCAGCGACAGGTCGATCTTGGCGAGCTGCGCCTCTTCCAGGGTCATGTCGTCGCGCTGGAAGTAGGCGCAACTGTAGGTCTGGGTCGGATCCAGGAACAAGCGGTAGAACTCGTCGGAGAGGTCGTAGTGGGCCTGTACGTCCTCGAAATGCGGTTCCAAGCTGGCGGTTTCGCTACGTTCTTCGGGCAAGTCACAACCTCGGGATTCGTGTCGGGTACGGCGGCGCGCGGCCGAAGCCGACCGACGCGCTGCCGTGCTAGTCTATCGGGCCTGTTCGCCCGGGGCCTCCGGGCCGCGACGGGGCGGCCGCGTGTCACCCCGGTCTCGAATGCGAAACAGTCGCGCGCGACGTTTTCTTGTCGGCGCGCAAGGGGAACGTCTATCGGCGGCCCATGCTGATCCCCGATCCAGGAGCAGACTTCCTCATGCCCGAAGCGATCCAGCTCGAACCGGTCACCCACGTCGCCGTCAATGTCGCCTGGGTGGCCGGCGCCGTCGCGGTCGCCTACGGCGCCGGGATGGCGCTGTCGTGGCTGTTGCAGCGCATCGAGGGCCGCAGCGTCGTCGTCGACGACTTCGAGGAGCTGACGCGGGGTCCGGTCCGGGCGACCCTGATGGTGATCGCGGCCAAAACCGCCGTGCACCACACCTCGGATCCGTCCTCGGTGTGGCGCGACGGGGTCGACCACCTGCTGGTCATCGCCCTGATGGCGACCAACACCTGGCTGTTCGCCAGCCTGATCCTGGTCGCCGAGCGACGCGCGATCGCCCGCTTCGCCGGCGGCGGCGAGGCGATGACCGACGCCGACCGGCACCGGCGCAGGGTCCGGACCCAGATCACCGTGCTGCGACGGCTGGTTGTCGCCCTCGTCGTGGTGTTCGGCCTGGCGTCGGTGCTGACGACCTTCCCGGCCTTCAGCAACATCGGCAAGACGCTGTTCGCCTCGGCCGGCGTGTTGTCCGTGGTGGCCGGCCTGGCCGCACAGACGTCGCTGGGGGCGGCGTTCGCCGGGATCCAGATCTCCTTCTCCGATGCCATCCGCGTGGGCGACGTCGTGGTGGTCGAAGGCGAGTGGGGCCGCATCGAGGAGATCACGCTGACCTACGTCGTGGTGCACATCTGGGACGAGCGGCGCCTCGTGCTGCCGTGCACCTACTTCATCAAGACGCCGTTCCAGAACTGGACCCGCAACGCCACCGCGCTGCTGGGCACCGTCGCGCTCGACGTCGATTTCACCGTGCCGCTGGACGCGATGCGCGCCGAGTTGGACCGGCTGCTCAAATCCAGCAAGCTCTGGGACGGACGCGCGAACGTGCTGCAGGTCACCGATGCCGTCGGTGGCTATGTGCGGGTACAGATCCTGGTCAGTGCCCCCAACGCCGGTTCCCTGTCCGACCTGCGCTGCGACGTGCGCGAAGGCATCGTCACGTGGCTGCAGCGCGCCCAGCCGGGAGCGCTGCTGCGCCACCGCCTCGAGCACGCGGCCACCGCGGACGACGACACCGTCCGCCCCCACGTCGGAGCCGGGGAGCCGCGCGCGGACGCCGGCCTGTTCAGCGGCAGTCCCGGGGCCGAGGAACGCGGCCGCGCCTTCGACGGACCGGACGGCGACGACGCCGACGACGGGGAGACGGCCGACGGCCGGGAGTTCGCGCCCGCCCGCTCGCGCGGCGAGTGAGGCCGCGGCCCGCCGCGGTTGGCAGCTGACCGTTGCGGGTATGCCCCGCCCGACCCGGCTACGGGGTGCGGACTTCTGTGGGGGAAGAGCGATGATCGGCTGGCTGGACGGGCTGCAGCGGCGGAACCGGGCCGTCGGGCTGATCGTCGCCGTCATCTACAAATACGCCGACGACCAGGGCGGGTACCTGGCCGCGCTGATCGCCTACTACGGGTTCGTCTCGCTGTTCCCGCTGCTGCTGCTGCTGACCACCGGCCTGGGCGTGGTGCTGGCCGGGCGGCCCGACCTGCAGGACCAGATCCTGCACAGCACGCTGAGCCAGTTCCCGGTGATCGGCAGCCAGTTGCACCAACCCCAGGGCCTCAGCGGCGGCGTTGCCGCCGTGGTCATCGGAATCCTGGGCGCCCTCTACGGCGGTCTGGGCGTCGGCCAGGCGGTTCAGAACGCGATGGACTCGATCTGGGCCGTCCCGAGGGACCGACGCCCCAACCCGATCCGCTCGCGGCTGCGCAGCCTGCTGTTGCTGTTGATGCTCGGCTCGGCGGCCATCGCCGCGACCCTGTTGTCCGCGGTCGGCCAGGTGACCGGGTCCCTGGGGGTGTTCGGCAAGATCGTCGCCGGGGTGGCGGCGGTGGCGATCAACGCGTTCATCTGCCTGGTGGCCTACCGGGTGACGACCGCGCGCGACCTCACCTACCGCCAGGTCCTGCCCGGAGCGCTGGCGGCCGCGTTCGTCTGGCAGGTGCTGCAGTCGTTCGGGGCCGGCTTCGTCGGACATACCGTGAAGAAGGCCAGTGCGATCAACAGCGTCTTCGCCCTGGTGCTGGGCTTGCTGGGCTTCCTGCTTCTGGTGTCGGTGACGTTGGTGCTCTGCGCCGAGATCAACGTCGTCCTGGTGGAGCGATTGCATCCGCGGGCTCTGCTGAGCCCGTTCACCGACGATGCGGACCTGACCACCGCCGACCGCAGGGTCTACGCCAAAAAAGTGCGGGCCGAACGGATCAAAGGCTCTCAGCGCATCAGCGTCAGGTTCCCAGACCTCGACGACAAGCCCACCCGAGTGCGCTGACGGCAGCCGGTCCGCCGAAACCGTCTGCGGCAGAACGCCTTCGGCGAGCCGGTATCCGAACGCGACTAGCATGCGCTGCAGACCCGGTGCGATCATCGTCGCGATGCACGAGTTACTGGCCGCGACCCCGAGCCGGCTCAAGTTCGTCTCGCCCCACGACGTGCGGTCAACGACGTGGTGCTGGCGATGTCGTCCGGCGCGCTGCGCGCTTATCTCCTCGATGCGGAGGCCCTGCCGAGCATCCCGCTCACCGCGATGGTGCCGGTCAATCTGCGCAAGGAGGACACCAAGGAGGTGTTCGGTCAGCTGCCCCGGGTGCAACAGCTGGCACTGTCGGCCTTCAACATCGGCGGGCTCGTCCTCGGGCGGCTCCCCGGATATCTCTCGAATGCCGCGCCGCCGTTCAACATCGTCATCTCCAACGTCTCGGCCGGCCGCTCCGGGCCGCTGCACTGGCGCGGTGCGCGCCTGGACGGCAACTATCCGCTGTCGATCGCCCTCGACGGTCAGGCGATGAACATCACCGTGACCAACAACGCGAACAACCTCGACTTCGGCCTGGTCGGCTGCCGCAGCAGCGTCCCGCACCTACAGCGGCTGCTGGGCCACCTGGAGACGGCGCTGAAGGATCTGGAACGCGCCGTCGGCGCGTAGGACGCGCGCGAAAACCGGTCAGGGCGCCCGCACGGCCGAACGGGACACGCCGCCCGACGGCGCCGCGCGGGTGGGCCCGGTGGGCTGCCGTGGGGAACGTCCATCCAGGTACGTGACGTACCCAATTCTGGCCGGGGCGCTAACCTTGCAGGTCTCGGTTCGGCCACAGCTGGGTACAGCTTCAAGGTCCGGCCGCCGCACCACCAGACACCGAAGGTTGCCATGGAGTTCCGCGTTTTCGTCGAGCCGCAGCAGGGTGCCCGATACTCCGACCAGCTCGCCGTCGCCCGCGCCGCCGAACAATTCGGCTTCGCGGCGTTCTTTCGCTCCGACCACTACGTGGCGATGAGCGGCGACGGCCTGCCCGGGCCGACCGATTCCTGGGTAACGCTCGGCGGCATCGCGCGTGAGACGTCGCGCATCCGACTGGGCACTCTGGTGAGTTCCGCAACGTTCCGCTACCCGGGTCCGCTGGCCATCGCGGTGGCCCAGGTCGACGAGATGAGCGGCGGGCGCGTCGAACTGGGCCTGGGCAGCGGCTGGTTCGAGAAGGAGCACCACGCCTACGGGATCCCGTTCCCGCCGCTGCGGGAGCGCTTCGACCGGCTCGCCGAACAGCTGGCGATCATCACCGGGTTGTGGACGACGGAACCGGGCGCGACGTTCGACTACCCCGGCGACTATTACCCGATCGCCGGGTCACCCGCGCTGCCCAAGCCGGTCCAGCGTCCGCACCCACCGATCGTGATCGGCGGCCTCGGCGCCAACCGCACCCCGCAACTGGCCGCGCAGTATGCGGCCGAGTTCAACGTGCCGTTCCAGCCGCTGGACGCCGTGCGAACGCAGTACCGGCGGGTGTCCGAGGCGGTCGCCGCGGCGGGCCGGCCGGCCGACTCGATCGTCTACTCGAGCGCGTTCGTGCTCTGCGCGGGCCGCGACGACGCCGAGGTCGCGCGGCGCGCCGCCGCGATCGGCCGCGACGTCGACGAGTTGCGCTCCAACAGCCCGCTGGTCGGCACGCCCGGCGAGATCGTCGAGAAGCTGGGGGCGTGGCACGGCCTCGGCATGCAGCGCGTCTACACCCAGCTGCTCGACCTGTCCGACCTGGAGCACCTGGAGTTGCTGGCGGGCGAGGTCATCCCCCGGCTGCGCTGACGTCGGGCCGCCCGCCGCCGTTCGCCCTCACGCGTCGCCCGTCGCCTCGGCGCGCTCCTCCTGCAGCCGGTCCTTGCTGCGCAGCAGCCGCAGCAGCGTCACGAAGCCCAGCCCGCCCACGACGTTGGCGACCACGGTGTAGCTGAACCAGCGCAGCCAGTCGAGGTAGCCGAACGGCGCCTGCTCGGTGTCGAGCGCGCCGAAGATCAGCAGGGAGTCCAGGATCGAGTGGAACAGCTGCAGCCCGGCGAGCAGGAACGCCCCGGCGACGGCCGCGGCTATCCGCCCGGGGACCGAGTCGGTGCCATGCTGCATCCGGGTCATCAGCGTGATCGTCATGCCGCCGAGCAGCGCCAGCGACAGGGTCTGCGCCGAGGCCGGCGCGGTGGCGAAGTGGGCGGCCGATTCGATGGTCTGCGCGCGGAGCTGGGGGAAGCCCGTCATGATCAGCCACATGATGACCCAGCCGCCGACGAGGTTGGCCAACAGCGTGCCGCCCCAGAGTCTGGCCAGCTGCTGCGGGCTGGCGCGCTTGGCGGCCACGGTGACCACGGGGATGATGAAGCCCTCGGTGAACAGTTCGCTGCGGCCCAGCAGCAGGGCCAAAAAGCCGATCGAGAACGCCAGACCCGCCACCAGCGGGCGGTGGGTGACGTTGAGCACCGAGAGGTAGGCGAGGATGCCCAGCGCCACCTCGGTGCCGCCGAAGAACCCGGTGACCAGAACCCCGCGCCAGGTGCGGTGCAGGCGTTGGGTGCCCTCGCTCAGCATCCTGGTGAAGGCGTCCTCGAGTTCGTCCTCGATCGGGCTGTCGTGTTCACCGAGCTGGCGTTGGGTCGGCTCAGGCATGGCGGAGTTCCTCCCGGGTAGACCACGGCGAACCGCTCCTGTACCCGTTATGTGCTGGTGGGACCACATGCCCGCGCTGTGAGGCGTCCGACAGGGGCGCGGCGGGTGGGTCCGCGTCGCCGATGGCGCGGTCGGCGGCGATGCCGGCTCGACGGCCTCGTAGCCTGGCTCACCACATCCGTCCACGAACCGAGGAGCACCGAGTGAACACGGCCCACTTCGACTTCGGCGGCTCCCGCGTCCTGGTCACCGGCGGCACCTCCGGGATCGGCAACGGCATCGCCGCCGCGTTCGCCGGCGCCGGCGCCGCGGTGACGATCACCGGTACCCGCTCGTCGGCGGCCGACTACGACGACGACCTCGGCGCGTTCAGCTACCGGCAGTGCCAGATGCGGGATCCGGAAGCCATTGACGCCCTGGCGGATTCGCTCGGCGCCCTCGACATCCTGGTGAACAATGCCGGCGGCCCCTACCCGGCCGGCGACGAGTACGACCCCGACGGCTACACCGCCTCGGTCACCCAGAACATGTTCGGGCCGATGCGGCTGACCATGCAATGCCACGAGCGGCTCAAGGCCAGCGGCGCCGCCGGCGGCGCCAGCGTGGTCAACATCGTGTCGATGTCGGCGTTCCGCTCGGCGGTCTTCGTCCCCGGCTACGCCTCGTCGAAGATGGGCCTGCTCGCCCTGACCATGAACCTGGCCCGCCACTGGGCCGGCGACGGCATCCGCGTCAACGCCGTCGCCCCCGGCATCATCGACACCCCCATGACCCAACCGATGATGAGGATCCCCGAGATCGTGGACGTCGAGATCGGCTTCCACACCCCACTGGGCAGGCCCGGCACGCCGCAGGACTGCGCCGGCGCGGTGCTGTTCTTGTGCTCGGCCGCCGCGTCCTTCATCACCGGCACCAGCATCGCCGTCGACGGCGGCTACCTGACCGTCTGACGCAAAGCGCCCGGGAACACCGCGGTCGCACGCGAACTCGACGACGTCGCCGCCGCCGCCCGCGGAATAACCGGGTGCGGCCAGTCGTTGTCCGACGCGACGGTGCCGAGCTTCCCCCGGGTACCACACCAGAACCGTCGCTGCGAGCGACCACTTGCCGAGAGGCGAGAAGCCGGCACCGTCGCCCCACCACCCGGCGGGGCAGCAGTAGCCGACGTCACCAAGCACGCACCGTTTGTCGGCACTATTCTTCGGCAATCCCCCTTTATTGGCGACGATGCCCACCATCCCCGGCCGGCCTCCGATTGCCTGTAGAAGACACGGAAAGAGACCCGAGTGAACACCGCACCGCCGCCACGCGACTCAGCATCCCGACTCACCGGCCCCGGCAAGACCTTGTTCGCGTGGGCATCCGCGCTGGTGCTGGCCGCCGCGGGCATGGTGGCGACGCCGGCGGTCAGCGCGGCCGCCGACGGCGAGCCCTGCCCCGATGTGCAGGTCGTCTTCGCCCGCGGAACGCTGGAACCCCCGGGCCCAGGGGCCACCGGACAGGCCTTCACCGACGCACTCACCGAGCGCCTGCCCGGCACCTCCATCGATGTGTACCCGGTCGACTACCCGGCATCGCTCGACTTCAACGCCGCGGCCGACGGCGTCGTCGATGCCAGCCACAAGGTCCTCGACACGGCCGCGGGTTGCCCCAACACCAAAATCGTGGTGGGTGGCTACTCGCAGGGCGCGGCGATCGCGGCCTACCTGACCGCCGACAGCATCCCGCCGGGGTACCCACTGCCACCCGGAATCAGCGGCCCGATGCCGCCGAGCACCGCGCGGCACGTGTCGGCGGTGGCGTTGTTCGCCAAACCGTCCAACCGCTTCCTCAACATCGTCGATAACAGCGCGCCGCCCATCTCCATCGGGCACCTCTACGCCGGGAAGACCATCGAGCTGTGCGCCACCGACGACCCGGTGTGCTCCTCGACGGGATTCAACCGTGCCGCCCACAGCTCCTACCGGTTCAACGGCATGACCGACCAGGCGGCCGACTTCGCGGCAGCGGCGGTTCACGGCAACCGCTGAGCCGACCGGAGTCGGCGGCGGCCGCGTTGCCCAATATATCAACGAGGTTTACATAGATCAGGCTGGTTGATATAAAGGGGGCATGTCGCAACCAACACGTGAGATGTTCGAATCCGCCTACCGGCGCGAGGCCCCGGAGATGGGCGAGGGCAACCGGCCGCCGTGGAGCATCGGCGAACCGCAGCCCGAGATCGCGGCCCTCGCCGACGCCGGGAAATTCCACGGCGACGTGCTCGACGCCGGCTGCGGCGAGGCGGCGCTGTCGCTGTACCTGGCCGAGCGCCGGTTCACCACGGTGGGCCTGGACCAGTCGCCCACCGCCATCGCCCTGGCCCGCGAGGACGCCGCCCGGCGCGGGCTGAGCAACGCCACGTTCGAGGTCGCCGACATCAGTTGTTTCCGGGGCTATGACGGTCGGTTCGGCACCATCGTGGACTCCACGCTGTTCCACTCGATGCCGGTCGGGCTGCGCGCGGGCTACCAGCGCTCGATCGTGCGCGCGGCGGCGCCCGGCGCGTCCTACTTCGTGCTGGCCTTCGACCGCGCGGGCATGCCGGCCGACGGTCCGGCCAACCCGGTCACCGAAGCCGAACTGCGCGAGGCGGTTTCGCCGTACTGGGTGGTCGACGAGATCCGGCCGGCGCGCATCCACGCCAACGTGCCCGACAGCTTCCTGCAGGGCCACGAGTCGTTCGCCGGTGCCGACATCCGCGACGAGGGCAACGGCCGCAAGTCGATGCGGGCGTGGCTGCTGTCGGCGCACCTCGGATAGGCCCGGAGTCATGCCGGTTCCGGGGAAGTAATGGCGGCGCGGCATGGTTGAACCTCGGGTGCGTATCGGAGTGGTATTCCCCCAGACGGAACTCGGCGGCGAGCCTTCGGTCGTGCGCGTCTACGGTCAGCGCGTCGAAGAGCTCGGGTTCACCCACATCCTGGCCTACGACCACGTGGTGGGCGCCGACCCGCGGGTGCACCGGGACTGGCAGGGCCCCTACGACATCGACTCGACGTTTCACGAGCCGTTCGTCATGTTCGGCTACCTGGCCGCGGTGACCTCGCTGGAACTGGTGACCGGCATCATCATCCTGCCGCAGCGGCAGTCGGTGCTGGTCGCCAAGCAGGCCGCCGAAGTCGACCTGCTGACCGAGGGGCGCTTCCGGCTGGGAGTGGGTCTGGGCTGGAACGCCGTCGAGTACGAGGCCCTCGGCGAGAACTTCCGCGACCGCGGCAGGCGCTCGGAGGAGCAGGTCGAGCTCATGCGCCGGCTGTGGACCGAACGCTCGGTCACGTTCTCGGGGAAGTACCACACCGTGACCGCGGCGGGGTTGGCCCCGCTGCCCACCCAACGACCGATCCCGGTGTGGTTCGGCGCGGCCTCCGACCGCGCCTACGAACGCGCCGGACGCCTCGGCGACGGCTGGTTCCCGATGATGGAGCCCGGCCCCAAGCTCGACCACGCACGCGAGCAGGTCAACGCCGCGGCGGCGGCCGCGGGCCGCGACGTCGAGCGCCTCGGCATGGAGGGCCGGGTCAGCTGGTCCGGCGACCCGGACAAGGTCGCCACCGACCTCGAGGCCTGGAAGGCCGCCGGTGCCACCCACGTCTCGGTGAACACCATGAACGCCGGCCTGGCGACCGTCGACGAGCACCTCGCGGTCCTCGAACGCGTCGCCGCCGACCTGCAGTAGCGGCTGCGGCGGCGCCGCGCCCCGCTCACCGGTATCCTTAAATCAACTAAGTAGTTGACCGACCGCGGAGAGGGGTTCGTCGTATGAGCCGCACGGAGAATGACACCTGGGATCTCGCGTCCAGCGTCGGCGCCACCGCCACGGCGGTCGCCGCGTCGCGCGCGACCGCGTCCCAGGGTCCGGACGCACTGTTGAACGACCCGTGGGCGGACCCGCTGGTCCGCGCGGTCGGCATCGACACGTTCATCAAGCTCCTCGACGGCGAGTTGCAGCGCGCCGACGATCCCCTGCTCAACCGCCAGGCCATGAACGAGCAGATCACCGTGCGCACCCGATTCTTCGACGACTTCTTCATCCAGGCGACCGGCTCCGGGATCGGGCAGGCGGTGATCCTGGCGTCCGGGCTCGACACCCGGGCCTACCGGCTGCCGTGGCCGGCCGGCACGGTGGTCTACGAGATCGACCAGCCCCAGGTCATCGAATTCAAGACGCGGACGCTGGCCGGGTTGGGCGCCGAGCCCGCCGCGCGGCGGCGCACCGTCGCGATCGACCTGCGCGACGACTGGCCGGCGGCGCTGCGAGCGGCCGGCTTCGACGCCGGGCGGCCCACGGCGTGGAGCGCCGAAGGCCTACTGGTGTACCTGCCGCCCGAGGCGCAGGACCGGCTGTTCGACAACATCGCGGCGCTGTCGGCGCCGGGCAGCCGGATCGCCACCGAGCACATGGACCTGCGCAACATCCCGTCGGACTGGGCGCAGAAGCTCACCGAGCGGTCCCGGCGTCTGGGCTCCACCATCAACCTGGCCGAGTTGTTCTACACCGGCGACCGGAACAGCGCCGCCGAATACCTCGGCGCCCGCGGCTGGCGGGTCGACATCCAGACGACCGAGCGGGCCTATGCCGAGCACGGCTTCCAGCTGCCGGACGACGACCTGGCCTCGTTCGGCGACGCGTCCGGTTACCTGACGGCCACCCTGGCCTAGCGTCTCCCGGCGGCTTGCGGGTGGCAATACGCTGTTGGCTATGCGCGTCGATCCGGGACCACTGACGTGGGGCGCCGCGATTCACACCTGGCATCTGGATGTGGTGTCCGGGGGGCTGATCGCGGTGCTGGCCGGCGCGTACGCGTGGTGCTACCGGCGCGGCGGTGACGCCGAGCGCCCGGCCGGACGCGCGCAGGCGGTCTGCTTCGGCGCGGGGGTCGCGCTGTGGCTGCTGGCCACCGTGAGCGCGATCGGCGCGTACGCCTACCTGCTGTTCTGGGTGCGCGCCCTGCAGGTTCTGCTGCTGCTCTACGTCGTGCCGTTGTTCATCGCCCTGGCCAGGCCGGTCGCCGTGGTGCGCGGCGCGCTGGGGCGGACCGGGCGGGCGCGCGCCGACCGATTACTGGCCTCCCCGTTCGCCCGGGTGCTCGCCCACCCGGCGACCACATCGCTGGCGATGCTGGGCACGCCGTGGCTGCTCTACCTGACCCCCTGGTACAGCTCGGCCCTGGTGACCGAATGGGTCGGAGCGCCGACGCGGATCCTGTTGGTGGCGCTGGGCTTCGGATACTTCTACGCCCGGCTGCAAGCGGACCCGGTCCCCCGCCGGTACTCGCAGCTGATCTCGCTGCTGATCACCATCGGCGAAGCGCTCGGCGACGGCGTGCTCGGGTTGGTCATCTGGCAGGGCCCGCTGATCGGTGCGTCCTATTACGCGGGGCTGCACCGTTCCTGGGGCCCCGACCAGCGGCTGGATCAGACGATCGGTGCCGGCGTCCTGTGGATCCTCGGCGACGTGGTCGGGTTGCCGTTCGTGCTGCTGCTGATGCGCGCGCTGTCGCGCGACGAGAAGGAACACGCGGTTCGGGTCGACGCCGAGTTGGACGCGACCGACGCCGCCGACGGGCAGGCCGCCGCCCCGTCCGGGTTGTGGTGGGAGAACGAGCCACAACTGCGCGAGCGATTCGGCCGGGGCTGAGCGCATCGACAACCATTGCCGCAGAACGGGACCCCGTTGCAGGGCAAGGTCGCCATCGTCACGGGAACGGCGACGTGCCACGGAGGGCGCCACGGCACCGGGCGGAATAGCCTATTTCCAGGGCCTATTTCCAGGCGAACACCGGTTGCTCGAGCCCGTCGACCGGGTCGTGCCGCCCCTCCAGGCCCAGCCACCGCAGTTGCAGCAGCACCGCACCCGTGGGCGCGTGAATGAGGTCGTTGCCCAGCGGGATCTGCACGACGGGGCGCGGACTTTCCGGGATGGAGACGAACCGCGGCGAGTCGTCGCGTTGCAGTTGGTGCAGCCCCACCCGGTAGACCGCGACCACCTCGTCGGGCGCCGGTCGCGGATCGAGCGGGCCGCCACCCCAGATCACCACCGGGGTGATGACGTACCCCGACCGCGTCGGGTAGTCGTCGAGCAGCCCCAGCACGGCTGACTCGGGCAGCGCGATGCCGACCTCCTCGTCCAGCTCCCGCAGTGCGGCGTCGACGGCCGTTTCGCCGCGGTCGAGGCGGCCACCCGGCAGCGCCCACTGCGCCGAATGCGACGACAACCGAATGGCCCTGCGGCACAGCAGGAACGCGGCGCCACCCGACACGTCGACCATGCGGCCGTCGAGATTGGCTTCCGGCATCGGCCGTCCGCCGATCCACTCGTCCACCGGCGCGGGGTCCACCCGGTCCTCGCCGACCTCGGAGTCGACCAGCACCACCGCGACCGCCGCGTGCCGCTTGGTCGGGTCGGTCACGGTGCGGCGCTGGTGACCGGCCACGTGCGCGCGGATCCGCTCCCGCAGCGCGTCGTCGTAGCTGATCGTCACCGCTCGACCCTATCGTTCAGCCCTGGCCCCGGCCGAAATAGAGTTCCTGGGTGGCGATGCAGACCAGTTGGCCGGCGCGGTTGAACATGGTCGACGTCGCAAGTCCGCGTCCCGCCGCGCCGCTGGGCGAAACCTGATCGGAGAGCACCCAATCGGACAGGTCGACCGGCCGGTGAAACCACAGCGCATGGTCGATCAGCGCGTTGAACGTGGTCGGCGGCGTGGCCCGCCGCATTGCGAGCGCCGTCTCGAGCATCGTCGTGCCGGACAGATAGGTCAGCAGGCAGCAGTGCAGCATCTCGTCGTCCGGCACGGGTTCGGTTGGCCGCCACCACATGCGGATGCGCGGTGAGGGTGTCGGCGCCTCGACGGCGAGCCGCGGCGGCGCGTCGACGTAGCGCAGCTCGAACGGCTGTGTCCTCACCCAGTGCCCGCCCAGCTCGTCGGCATAGGCCGCCAGCTGCTCCTGCACCGGCGGCAGCGTGTCCGGGTCGGGCACCTCGGGCATGGGCTGCTGGTAGTCGGGCGCTTCGACCGGCGCACTGAACGACGCGAGCGCCTCCAGCAGGATCTGGCCGTCCTGACGCGCCGTGACCTGCCGGGTCGAGAGCGTGCCCCCGTCGCGTGCCACGTCGACGTGCAGGTCGACCGGCAGGCGGGCGTCCCCGGCGCGCACGTAGTAGACGTGGACGCTGTGCGGCGTGCGACCCGGCGCGGTCAGGCCGGCCGCCATCAGCGCCTGGCCGGCGATGTGTCCGCCGACGATGTGGTGGGCCGGGTTGTCCAGCTGGGCGGCGACGAACTGCCGGTCGCCTGTGCGGTCGACCCGAAGCGTGGCGATGACGTCGGCCAGGGACGGCGAACGGTAGGTCACCCTGGCATCATGCCGTAGGCCGCCGGACCGCCGGCATGTTGACCGGCTTGAACACCCATCCGTCAGGTGTCCACATGCCGGACGGTGCGGCCCGAGACGCCAGAGACGTGCCGGGCGCCCTGCTGGGCAACCGCAACGACGCCATCGCCGCGAAATCGTGCCGGCCACGGGCTACGAGTTGTGGACCGATCCCGAAACCTACTGCCCTGGAAACACTCTGGGCTCCGACGGCTTCGGCCTTGCCCGTGACTACCGCTGAAACGTCCCGGTTACTTCACCGGCGGAACACGATCCATCTCATCGCACAGTACATGCACACCGCTTCGCAGGTGCCCGCCACCAGACGCGACAGCTGGTACTGCACCCCGAGGGCCGCCAACCCGCTCGTCACCCCGAGGATGAACGCCAGGTAGTTGACGACGACCACCGTGGCGTACACCGCAATCTGGGGCCCGACGGGTGCGTGGGATCGGAAGTTGGCGCCGCGGTTGAGCACGTAGCCGAGCGCGAAGGCACACGCATAAGCGACCGTGACAGCGACCGGCACCGGAACACCGAGCCCGCTGTGCAGGCCGGTGAGCAGCGACAGATCGGCGCCGAAGCTCAGGCCGTTGATCACGCAGTAGCCGACCAGCGTCGGTGCGACGACCGAGCTGAGCCCGAGCGGCAGGCGGGCCACGAACGCCTCACACCACCGGTGGAATCGGTCGACCGGGGGCAGCCCGCCGACATTCACGTCGGATTGCACGTGCGTACCGTGCCACGGCCGGGTGTCGGCGCGGTGATCGGTCGATTAACTCGTCGCGACGCGTCCGGGTTGACCGCCGCCGCGGGCAGCGCCCGGGTGTGAACGTCCCGACACGACACGCCGACGAGGCGTCGTGGGATACACGGTCAGAGCCGTGGTTTGGCCTAATAGCCCAGGCCGTCGTCGGCCAGGTAGGTGACCGAGTACCACCGCCCGGCCGGCGAGGTGCGGGCGTCGTACTCCTCGGTCGCGTTCACTCCCTCCAGACGCACATCCGTCAGAGTCGGATTTTGCGCGCGGATATGGTCTTCGAGCGCGGCAAGCAGCGCGTCGCCGCTCAGGGTGGTGTCCGCACGCGCCCGTCCCTCGTGCCTCGCCCAACTCACGGACTACATCTTGCCCCGCCTTCGCGTTGCCCCGCCGGGGGCCGCGTTGAACCGTCAGGGGCAACCCCGGCGCCGTCATGTCGGATTCGTCCGGTTCGAAACCATCACCCGCCCCGGTGCTGACGCAACTTCGCCGCCGCACTGGCGCGTCCCGCCGGCTCGCCGGGCCCAACCGCGTGGGGTTCGGAGGTTCGCGCGCGGCTGGTGCCGAGATTGGTCCGCCGGAGCCGGGCCGGGCCACGGCGGCATGGGGAACAAACCGCCGAACCGGATCGGACCGCGGTGCCGCGGTCCCCGCACGCTAGTGTGCATGGGTTGGCCTCAGCGAACAGGCCGGCAGGAAAGTTGAGCAACTTCATGACCGCAGTAACAGATGCGTCGGTGCTAGAATCACGGGTCGGCCATTACTACGAGATGGACGGCACCTACCTGGTCGGCCGCGAGAAGGTACGCGAGTACGCCCGCGCCGTGCAGGACTATCACCCCGCGCATTGGGATACTGCCGCCGCCGCCGAACTGGGTTACGCGGGCCTGGTGGCGCCGCTGACGTTCACCTCGGTCCCGGGCATGTCCTGCAACCGCCGCATGTTCGAATCGGTGGTCGTCGGTTATGACACCTACATGCAGACCGAGGAGGTCTTCGAGCAGCATCGCCCGATCGTGGCCGGCGACGAACTGCATGTCGACGTCGAACTGACGTCGGTGCGCCGCTTCGCCGGCAGAGACCTGATCACCGTCACCAACACCTTCACCGACACCGCCGGCGAGCGGGTGCACACCCTGCACACCACCGTCGTCGGCGTCACCGCCGAGGACGTCGACCCGGCGGTCAAATTGGCCGCGCCGAAGATCATGATGCATGACGTGGACCTCGTGGCGATCGGCAACTCCGGCGCCGCCTACGAGAAGACGGTCCGCCCCGAAGGCGAGGTTCGGATCGCCGAGGCAGGCGCCGGCCGCACACCGGGGACGCGGTCCTTCGACGACCTGAAGGTCGGCGACGAGCTACCGGTGCGCCACGCCCGACTGTCCCGCGGTGACCTGGTCAACTATTCGGGCGTCGCCGGGGACGCCAACCCCATTCACTGGGACGAGGGCATCGCCAAACTGGCCGGGCTGCCCGATGTGATTGCCCACGGGATGCTCACCATGGGGCTGGGTGCCGGCTTCGCCTCGGCGTGGTCGGGCGACCCCGGCGCGGTCACCCGCTACGCGGTGCGGCTGTCCCAGCCGGCGATCGTGTCGGCGGCAGCGGGTGCGGATATCGAATTCAGCGGCCGGATCAAGTCTCTGGATCCCGAGACCCGCTCCGGTGTCGTCCTCGTCGCCGCGAAGTCCGGTGGCCGCAAGATCTTCGGCCTGGCGACGGTGCACGTCCGCTTCCGTTAACCGGATGCGGCCCCGGTGACGCGCCATTGACGACGTTGTGCCCCACCGCGCCGACGTTTGCCACGGGCGCGTTTGCGCCAGCAGGGGTGCGCGGGACGTTGGCGGCCGGGTTCGCCCGCTATCCGGCGATCGAGCCGTGCACGTCGAACAGAGCCAGGTCGGCCGCGGCGCGCCCCGCACCCCAGCCCGCTCGGTTGGGCGCAGATATCGAGCGGCGCGCCGTCGACGGAAAAAGTCGGTCCGTGAGCTCGTCGGCCGCCCGGGTACGGGCCGCCAGCACGGGAAGGAGGCGACTGCTGTCCACCTGGGCCGTCACCGTCGCATCCGCGGTGTCGAGTCGCTCGCCGATGCGAGTGGCGTAGGCGACGAGGAACGATTGGCGAAACGATCTCGTCCGGGTCTGGCCGCGGCTGCTGACCTGGCGGCCCGCGACGAGCATGGCCCGGTTGGCCTGCACCAGCAGGGACGTGGTGAGCAACTCGACCACGTCCAGTTCGGTTTCCGCTCCGACGACCGTGACAAAGCCGAAGTTTTCCGTCCACACCGCGCGACAACGGTTGGCCGAGGCGACCGCCTGCACGAGCACGGCCTTGGCTCCCGCGTAGGGGCTCTCGATCCAGATCCGCCGCGCGGCCGCTAGCGGTGCCTGGCCGCGGTCGTGCTCGGCAACGGCTCGGTGCAGTGAGTACCTGCTCATCAGTTCCTGGGCCTTGGCCGAGAGCGCTTCGGCCTCCTCGGGGAACGCGGTGGCCTCGGCCTTGGCCAGCAGGGCACGCACCCTGGAGAGGGCCTTCTGGTCAACGTCGCCTCCAGTGGTGGCGGTATGTGTCCACGCGCCCGGCAGGGGCAGCAGCGGTTCGAGCACGGGAAGGGTCGCGAGCAGGGCCAGCACCCGCAGGACGACGGTCAGTGCCGCGCAGCGGTCTACGGCATTCAGAGCGGCCCAGCGCCACATCTGCGGTGCCCGTGCTTCGGAGTCGAACCCGGATGAGATCTCGGCGACGTCGGCGCGCCATCGTGGATGCAGTGTCAGGACCGGATATCGCTTGGACTCGAGGACTATCGCCTCCGCAAGATACGCGGTGGCCGATGGTTCGAGCTTGCGCCGGGCGAGCTCGTGAAGGTCGGACGGCAACCAGCCCGCCTCCCACGCCGCGCGGATGGCATCGGTCATCGCGGCGTCAGCTGCCAGGTCGAGATCTCTCGGGAAGGCGGCGAACTCGCCAAGCAGCGCGCTGGCGTGCCGTTGTGCGTCATCGTCGGGGCACGTCGCGGCGTCACGGAGAGCCAAGACGAGCAGTTCCAGCGGAATCGCGCGACCGGGCCCCGGGTCGCATCCCTTGTGCTCGCGTTCGGTGCTCGCCCGGCGCCGGTTCTTCTGCTTGGCGGACCGCTTTTCGCGGTTGCGTCTGCTCATGCCCCACAGTCTGACGGAACGGTCCGACAGTCCGAGGGGGCACGCCGACGAGGGTGGGAAGTCGGCCGTCAGTCCACGAACCGGTACTCGACGTCGAGTGAGCGGTAGATGCGCTCAGCCCGACGGTCACGGGTGAGCAGCGTGCGGTGATTGGTGACGGCGGCCTGACCGACGAGGGCGTCATAGACCGACCCGCCGACGACGCCGAGGCCAGCAAGTCGCTCGCGCAGGTCACGGGTGGCGGTTGCGTCGAGCCAGCAGTCTGCCGGAAAAGCCTCATGCAGTACCGTGGCCGCCTGGTCCGCGGTCAGGCGCAGTGGAAGTGGTAGCCGGGTGAGCACCGAATACGTCTCGAACAGTGCGTGCCCAGCCAGCGCGGGCCGAAGTTGGACCAGCGCTCGGCGGCAGGGCGAGTGGGCCTCGTGGGCCGGGTCGAGAGCAGCGACGGCAACGCTGGTGTCGCACGCCCAAAGGTCACCGTTGGATGTCATCGCGCAGTCGGCGCACGTCGTCATCTGTCAACACGGCGCCCTCGACGTTGCCGAGTAATGGCAGCCCGTCGCTGCGATCGATCGGGCGTCGATGCCGGCGCACGGGCTCGATCCTCAGGCCGGCTCCGTCGGGGATCAGTTCGAGCTGCGTGTCCGGTGTGATTCCCAGCGCAACGCGCAGCGCCTTGGGGATCACCATTCGTCCCACTCCGTCTATCGTCACGAACATGGCACTAATTTACCATTGCGTTGGCTAAATGGGAGTGCGTTACCATCTCGACGGGACGCACGAAAAATGCCCGCGAAACCGTGGACTTGAGTTTCGTGGGAACGCACAAGAATGTAGGTTCTCAACGCTGATGGCCCATGCCGCGATCCTGAACGGCGGCTTTCCCGTCTTTCTCATCAAGGTGGCGACGGCCTTTTTCTGTCATTTGCCACGAGGATGGGACCACCGGTTGGCCAGCAACTAGCTAGATCACGTCCGTGCGCCCCCAGCTCACCAGCCCCCGCCCATACCGCACGCTCCCCGACCCACACTTACGTCAGGAGAGCCCTGCATCGGCGTTTATCTCACGAACCGCCGCGATTCGTAAGCTTAAGGGGGCAACCGTTCAGCCCGAGGTATCGCGCACAGAAATGTCGCGGCGCAGACCGCCTACGGTGCTGTGTCGGACCTTGGAAGGGCGCATTTCCACAGAGCGTCGACTAACCTCGGGGTCATCCGCTATCTCCGGCACCAGAGCGTGGCGATCTCATGCAGGCTGCCGCCGGACAGGCCTGTGTGCCCAGGGCGATCGCACCGAGCCCGGTGCAGGCCAGGGCTGCGGCGATGAGCAGCAGGGCGGTGCTGTAGCCGCCGGTGGCGTCGGTGACAAAGCCGGTCACGTAGGGGCCCAGGCCGCTGGCGATGCTGGCGATGCTGTTGATCGCGGCGATGCCGCCGGCCGCGGCGGCGCCGGTCCAGCGGGCGGTGGTGATGCTGCACAGGATCGGGATCGCCGCGAGCACGCACACGGTGGTGACCGCAAGGCCGCCCGCCAGCAGCAACCGTGACCCCGAAGCGACCGCACCGGCCAGCACGACGGCGCCGGCCAGGGCCGGTGCGGCCAGGTGGATGGTGCGTTCGCCCCGTCGATCCGAGTGGCGGCTCCAGCCCAGCATGGCCAGCGCGGCCGCGGTGAAGCAGGCCGCCCCCACCCCGCCGATCATGGTGATGGAGGCGTGCGGGTAGAGCGTTTTGAGGATCAACGGCAAAAAGAACTGCGCCCCGAACTGGCCGAAGTACAACCCGGCGTTGATCGCGGCCAGCACGAACATCCGCCGGTCGGTGAACGCCGCAGCGAAAGACGAGCCGCGGTCCGGGGTTTCAGACATCAAGATGCCAGCTAGCGCGGCCTTCTCGGCCGGATTGAGCCAGCTGGCGCGCTCCGGGCTATCAGCCAGGCCGCGCAGCGCCACCAGCGCCAGCACTGCGGCAGGCAGGCCTTCGGCTAAAAACATCACCCGCCAGCCGGCCAGTCCACCCAGCGCTCCGTGCTGCACCAGCAGGCTTGACAGCGGCATACCGACGATGTTGGCGATCGGGATCGCCAACAGGAACACCGCCAACGCGCGGGCGCGTGCCGCGGACGGAAACCAGCGGCCCAGGTAACACACCACCGCCGGATAGAAACCGGCCTCGGCGATCCCCAGCCCGATTCGGGTGATGATCAGCCCGCCCGCGGTGTCGACGAACGCCGGCGCCGCCGCGAGCACTCCCCACCCGGTCAGCAAGATCGCCAGCCAACGGCGTATCCCCACCCGGTGAAACACCCAATTGGCGGGCACCTGGAATGCCACGTAACCCAGAAAGAAGCTGCCCGACACCACACCGTAGGCGCTTGCCGACAGCTTCAGGTCGGCGTTCATGGTCAGCGCGGCGGTGGCGATGTTCACCCGGTCTAAAAACGCCACCACATAGAGCACCAGCAGCAGCGGAAGCAGCCGGCGCCCAACCCTGCGCAGCAGCAGCCCATCAACGGCGTGTTGGTGCACGGCGATGCTGGGCGACGTCTGCCGCGGCGGCCTCACCTGACCGATGCCGGCGGCTTCACCGGGCTGTCCCGGCGTCACGCGTGCGAGCGGGTGGTGGCCATCAGGCGCCGCCCGCGGCGACCGGTAGCCCGGCCAGCCGCCATTCGAGCATGCCGTCATCGAGGCGTTTCGCGCTGCGCCCGGCGGCGCGGGCAATGCGCACCGCATCGGGGGCCATCACACAGTAGGCGCCACGACAGTAAGCGACGATGTCGAGGCCGGCGGGCAGCTCGGCGAGCCGGTCGGCCAGGTCGGCGACCGGAATGTTGATCGCCCCCGGGATATGACCGGCCTGATACTCCTGATGCGGCCGCACATCAATCAGGGTGACCTCGCCGGCGTCGGCGCGCCGCAGCAGCTCCTCCCGGGTGATCGCGTCGGCCGGTGAACCCAGCACGGCCGCGGCTGCGGCCGCCGCGTCGGACAGATGCGCATCGGCGACGGTCTGCACCAGCGCGAACAGCCGGGCCACGTCGGACCCGGTGAGCCGGTAATACTGGCGGGTTCCGTCGCGGCGCGCCGCAACCAGCCCGCCGACTTTCAGTGCCTGCAGATTCGCTGAGGCGGTGGTCAGGTTCATCGAGGTCGCTGTCGCGATGGCCTCAACGGTGTGCTCGCCTTGGGCAAGCAGGTCCAGGATCTGCAACCGCCGCCCGCTGCCCAGCGCCTTACCGACCCGGGCGATCTGGTCGTACAGGGCCGCTTTCCGATCGGGATGCCCACCCATCTTGGCTCTCCAATGATCTTTGGATTACGTTATCCATTGTTCGTTGGATCACGATAGAACAGAGGGGGTCGTGCGTCTCGGCGCCCCGCCGGACAACCGGCCATCTCAATTCGGGAGAAATCGGGCCCTCCTGACACTTCCGTGGGTCGATCCATGAGGGTTCGATGGTTTTTCTGCTCCCTTCCGAGATAGTTGCTCGTGGCGCTGCTCGCGTGGGAGGTGTCCATGTGGAGCCCCCGAGCGCAGCGAGGCGGAACGACATGGACACCGACGAGCGGGTGGCGCAGGATCGGCGACGTTGCGGAAGGGACACCCCGAGGTGAACCGTCCCCGGTTTTATGCGCACTTCCTTTGTTGGGAAGGATGGCGCGATGCCGAGCGAGTACGACGAGAACACCAAGGACAGAGCGGTGCGGCTGGTCCGGGAACACCGCGACGACTATGACAGCGAGTGGGCGGCGATGAAGGCGATCGCGGGCCGGCTGGGGATGAGCGCGGAGACGCTGCGCAAGTGGGTTCGCCAGGCCGAGGTCGGCGCCGGTGAGACGGCAGGGATATCCAGCGAGGAGAGCCGGGAGCTTCAGGAGCTACGCCGCAAGACCAGGGAGCTTGAGGCAACCATCGTTATCTTGGGGCGGACCGACTTTTTGGCGGCGTGAGCTGCGGATTTATGTCGTGGACGGTGTCCGTGACGGGGGTGCCGGTGATGCGGTTGGCGCGGAGTTGTCCGTGCAGGAGTGCGATCCGGTTCCGCAGTTTACGGTTTTCGTCGTCGAGTTCGCGAATGCGTTCGTGTGCGAGTGTGAAGCGTTGCCGCAGCGAGGCGTCGGACCCGCGCTCGACTCGGGCAGGTGCCGACTCGGTCGGCTCCGATATGGCGGTCAGCCGGCGGAGTTGGTCGCGCAGTTCGGGTTGGGCGTAGAGCCATGAGCGGGAGACGCCGGCGTGGGCGGCGATCTGGGTGACGGTGCGCCGTTGGCCGGTTTCGTCGAGTTCGTGTAGGGCTTGGCGGGCGCGTTGGAGGGTGTCGGCGCGACGGCGTTGGGCAGCGGCGAGGAGGTGGTGGCTGTTATCACGGCGCATCGGAGGAGTCCTTCCCGCAGCATGTTTCGCTGCCCGCGGCGGCGCACTGGCAGTCGTGCTGGTTGGCTTCGAGGGTGGTGATGATGGTGAGCAGGTTGGTTTCGACGGCGTGGTTCATCTCGGCCAGGCGGGTGTGGCCGTCGGTCTGGGCGCGGGTGATTAGCGCGCGGGTAGCGTCGAGCTGCTTGCGGTGTTGGGGTAGGAATTCGGCGGTCGTGATGAACAGCGGGCAGGTTACTAAGGAGTTCGTAAGTAAGTCGAGACACGCCGGGGAAAGCCTTTGCTGGCGAACGATATTCGTCGAGAATAGGTATATGCGCGATAACGATGGCCGCAAGCTTGATCACAAGA
>NZ_VMQU01000240.1 GCF_007714205.1 Mycobacterium helveticum
ACGCGCCCGGCCGACAGCTGCTCGCCGTCAGTGCCGGACCGCTACCCCCACGTGGTCACCCTGAATGCCCCCGAACACAGGTCGTGGTTGTCAGTGGTCGGCCTTATGGTGTGGGCGTGCAGATGGGTAACGCCTACCATGGTGATCCGACACCGGCCGCCGGGCCGGCGCGGAAACCGCGTGCGCGTAAGCGCGCGAAGGGTGCGCCCACCCATGTGCGGTCGTGGCCGCTGCGGCCGAGCCCCGCGCAGTGCAAGGTGATCCGGACACGGTTTCACACCGGGGTGCGGGTGTATAACGCGGTGCTGGGCGAGTTCATCACGCGTAGCCGCACGGTGAAATCGGATCCGGGCTGGGCTGCGGCGCGGGAGCTGCCGGCGCGCGGCCCAGCCGAGCGTCAGGTTCGACGGGCAGCGTTTCGTTCCGTCGAGCACGCACACGGTTTCACCGCCGATGCCGCACAATCCTTCGCCTCGTCGCTGCGCCGGTCGTGGGTGCGTGAGCATCTGCCCGCCCAGGAAACCCAGCACCTGGGGGCACGAGCGTTCGATGCGGTGCGCCAGTGGCATGTGGGCCGGAAAGGCAAGCCGCGGTTCAAGCCGGCCAAACGCGGGCTGCATTCGCTGGCGGCCAAAGACGGCAACGGTGCGCTGCGCCCGAAAACCGATGAGGCCGGCCGGCTGGTCGGGTTGCAGTGGGGGGCGGGCTTCGTCGTGCCGATCACGCCTGCGGCTGCATCAGGTCGGCGCGGTCAGGAGCAGCAGGCCGAGCTCGCCGAGATCGAACGGCTGATCGCGGCCGGGAAAGTGTTGTCGGCGCGGATCGTGCGCACCGTGATCGACGGTCGCGACACCTACCGGATGCAGCTGGTGTGTGATGGGCGCCCGACCCGCCGCCATGCGGTCGGCGACGGGCAGGTGTCGTTCGATCTCGGACTGTCTCAGATCGCGGTGGCCGTGCGGCGCGCCGATGGGAGCTGGTCGGGTTGGGTGGAGCCGCTGGCCGATGCGATCCGGTTGGACACCACACGGTTGCGTCGGGCGCAGCGGCGTCTGGACCGCCAGCATCGTGCCGGATCACCGGCCTGCTTCAACCGTGATGGCGTCCACACGACGGGCCGCTGCGTGTGGCGGCGTTCGGCCGCCGCGCAGCACACCATGGTCCGGGTGGGCGAGTTGCATCGCCGCCTGGCCGAGCACCGCAAGACGTTGCATGGGGCGCTGGGTAACCGGCTGCTGGGCTATGGCACCGACATCGCGTGTGAGCGGTTGGAGTATGTGTCGTGGCAGAAGAACTTTCCGCGCAGTGTGCGCGACCGGGCACCGGGGTTGCTGGTGGAATTGTTGCGTCGCAAGGCTGAAAGCGCCGGCGGCCCCCAGCTCTACGAATACAGCACGCGTACCACCGCCTTGTCGCAAACGTGTCTGTGCGGGACGAAAAAGAAGAAGCCGCTCTCCCAGCGGGTCCACCGCTGCGGGTGCGGAATTCGAGAAGATCGCGACCTGTTTTCGGCTTTCCTCGGACTGCATGTGCGAACCGAGGCCGATGGGGTCGATCGGCTGGACTTGCAGGCAGCGTGTGAGGGCTGGCTGCATCGCCAAGACGCCGGCGAGTCGCCGAAGTCCAGCCGTAGTGCGCAAGCACGCAAGCGGCGAGGCCGCAGGCATCCGCCCTCGCGGAGGTCGGTGGCGCGCATCAAAGCCCGGCGGAAAGCCAAAACTGTGATGCGACAGAGCCGCTCGGCGCGAACCTCCACTACCGACCAGCCCACGGCGATAGCCGCATGAGCGCCTATCGAGACAGCCGGCCGGCACGAGGAATCCCCGCAATTCATTGCGGGGAGGACGTCAAGAAACCCGCGAGCGAGTGCTGCGGATCCACTGGGAGTTTGCGGACGCGGTGCTGCGCCGTGGTGGATGACGTCCGCGTCCGTCCCTGACAGCATGCCCTGCGCGGGCAGCCTCGGGGCGGGTAAGCCTCGTGAGGCGACGCACGGAAAGGGATCCGTGACGGGCGCATCGGGAAATGCCGTTGCGCAACAACCGTTTTGATGAGTCAGAACAGTGATCTGTGGCCGAAGTGATGCCCCTTTGGTCGCGTCCGAATCCCATCGAAGCGGACCGGCCAACGGTCGCACCCACAACACCGGCAGCGGCGCCGCGGCTCACCCCGATGCCCCGCCGTGTTGTATATCATGAGATACATGCCTGCGCGGAGCCCCGATACTGCCCAGTGGGCCAACGGTGTACTGGCTGAAATCGGTGAAGAGCTCCGCAGGCGGCGAAAAGAACTCGGCATCAGCGCCGCAACCACCGCCGAAGCAGCCGGGATGTCCCGCGTCACCCTGCATCGCATCGAGTCCGGCTCACCGTCGGTGACGGTCGGCGCCTATATGAATGCCGCAGCGGCCCTGGGGCTGCAGCTGGCGCTCCGCAAACCGCCGCGGCTTGACCGCCAGCCATTGCTCGACGAGCCATCGGGGGGCCTGGTTCGTGTGGGCGATTATCCCCAGCTGCAGGCGATTGCATGGCAGCTCCGTGCCGATACCCAGCTTCGCGGCATCGACGCGCTGCGGATGTACGAACGCAATTGGCGCCATGTGGACCGCGATGGGATGAGCGATGACGAACGTGCGCTCATCCAGCGGCTCGCTGACAGATACGGCGGGGGAGTTCTCCTTGTTTAGCCGAGCTCACCACGTGCGAATTGCCCGTGTGCTGGAGGCGCTCGACGCCGAATTTCTCGCCAATTCGCGGTGTTACTTCGGGGGCGGAACAGCGATTGCGCTGCAGCACGGCGAGTACCGCGAATCACGGGACATCGACCTGCTCGTCTCCGATGGTGGTGGATATGCCGCGCTTCGCGAGCGGGTACGTGGACCGGAGGGATTCAAAGCTCTGACCAAGCTCCCGATCTCGACTCTGCGTCCCGTCACGGCCGATCATTACGGCATCAGGGCCGTGCTCGACGTCGACGGAGAACCGATCAAGTTCGAGATCATTCGCGAGGCTCGAATCGAGCTGGAGGAACCGGGTCCCGGTGACAGCGTCGGCGGGGTCGTGACGCTGACCGCCCTCGACATGGCCTGCAGCAAGCTGTTGGCCAACTCTGACCCTGATTTTTCAGCCGGCTATGGATTGAGGGCCGCGTCGTAGCGCGGAAGTGCCCTTCCTGCAAGGGATAA
>NZ_VMQU01000241.1 GCF_007714205.1 Mycobacterium helveticum
CCGCCCGGTCCCCCGCGGCGGCCGCCGCGGGGGGGGGACTGCTGCGCGGCGGGGTTATCTTCCTCAGCTCCGGCCTGTTGTTGTGGGGCCGGCGGGGGGGGGGGGGGGGGGGGGGGGCGGCGGGCGGGCCGGCCGCACTGCGGGCTTTGGGTGCCGCCATCGGGGCGGCGCTGGCGGTGGTGGCGGTGTTCGCCGTCCTGGGGTTCTCCTGGTTCGAGGGTTATACCCTTGTGCAGCAACGCTATTGGCAGGGCATCGCCAAGGACCGGCCGTTCGCCTACTGGTGGTGGGCCAACCTGGCGTGCGTAGTCTGCGCGATCGGACTGGGCAGCGTGGCCGGGCTGAGCCGGGTGTTCGACGTGGCCGCGATCCGGCGCCGCCGCGGGTTGCATCTGGTGTTGCTGGGGGTGCTGGCCGCCGTGGTCAGCGCGGACCTGAGCGAACTGAGCAAGGCCGAGGTGGAACGGATCTGGCTGCCGTTCACCGTCTGGCTCACCGCGGCGCCCGCGTTGCTGCCGGTGCGGTCGCATCGCATGTGGCTGGCGGTCAACGCCGCCGGTGCGCTGCTGGTGAACACCGTCATCGTCACGCACTGGTAGGCATCGGGTCCGTCTCAGGGCGCGAGCCTGACCCAGCCCGGCGACATGGGCGCCGACGGCTCCGGCTCCGCGGGAGCACCGCCTTGGCTGCCGCCGGCACCACCGCCTTGGCTGCCGCCGGCACCACCGATGCCGGCGCCGCTGCCGCCGCCCGGTCGCGGCGCATCGGCAGGGGGCGGCGACCGCTTCGGCGCAGGCGGTGCCGCGACGAGCCGGGGCGGCGGTTTCAGGGTCGGCGCGTCCGGCGGCGGTGGAGGCGGAATATCCGGCGGATCGGGGGTGAGTTCCCCCGCGGGAAGCACCCGGCTACGCAGAGCGACGGGATGCGCCGGGATGCCCGGCCCCCGGGCGGCATAGGCCGTGATGGAAACGATCTTGCCGCGATCGCCCGGGCAGTAGGCCTCGACCGAAGCGGTGATGAACCGGGTGATGGTGGACATGATGCGGCGGCCGGGGAACCGCTGCCCGCCCGGGTCGATGAGCGTATGGCCCCTCATGTCGTCCACGAGAGCGTTCACCGGCATGCCGCCGTCGAGCCTGCCGCAGATCTTGTGGGCCGTGGCGATCAGGTTGGGTACCCCTTCGAGTGCGGGGATCTGTTCTTGTTCGAGCAGTGCCAGAAACTGCGCGTCCTGGTCCGGATCGGCCGCTGTCGCGCCGGCGCGCAGGCATGCACCGCCGGCGAGTACCACGAGGGCGGTGGCCAGTGCGCCGGCGTGGCTGGTGATGGTGGACATCGGGGCTCCGTTCCGCGGGGGGCCGTCGCCGAACGGGCTCTGGACGGTGATCGACACCGCGCCGCGTGGTTACCTGGTCAGCATTCCCCGGCACCCCATCACCGAAACGCTGCGGTGGCCGTCGTCAAAGCCCCGCCACGCGGGCAGCCCGCGCGAAGCGGCTCTCGGCTGCGCACACCGCACGCACACCGGAAATGTCGCCGACTACGTCGAAGTCGGCCAGTTGTTCTACAACTGTAACGTCGATTCCGTTGGCGCGCAAGGCCTTCAGGGTGAGCTGCCCGGTGTCGGGTTGCGACATCGGGACGGTGCGCAGGCATTCGGCCAGCGCCGGCGCCGCCACCCCGAGCGCCCACCAGCCGCCGTCGCACGCCGGGCCGAGGACGGCCGGCGCTTCGAGCAGCCGTTGCGCGCAAACGGCCAACAACGCGGCGGTCACCTGCGGAGTGTCCATCCCGATCTGCAGCACGGGATATCCGTCCGCGGAGTCGGCGTGCGCGTTGGCAAGCCGGTCGCCGAATTCGTTGCCGCGCTGCGGAATCACGGTGAACGATGCCAGTCGCCGACGGATCTCGGCGGCCCCCGCGGCGGCGTCCAGGTCGCCGGTGAGCGCGACCACCCGGGCGGCCACCGGCGTGGCGGCCACGGCGTCCAGCGTGTCCAGCAGCGCGGCCGCGGCGATGTCGGCGGCGACCCGTTCGCCGACCGTGCTGGCGAGCCTGGTCTTGGCCAGGCCGGGCTCCGGCGCCTTGGCGACGACCAGCAACGTCACCGGCAGCACTGTCACGAGATCACCTTCCAGAAGTCCAGGATCGCGATGATGCTGCCCCGCAGCGACCCGCTGACCTTGGACCTGCCGCCGGTGCGGGGCCCGTAGCCGACGTCCAGCTCGACCACGCGCCAGCCGGCCGCCGCGGCACGGACCAACAGTTCCAGCGGATAGCCGGACCGCCGGTCGGCGACCCCCAGTTCCAGCAGTGCCTGGCGCCGCGCCACCCGCATCGGCGCGATGTCGTGCACGGGCAGGCCATGACGGGCGCGCAACCGCCAGCTCATCACCACGGTGCCCAGCCGCGCAACCCACGGCCAGTGCAGTCCCGCCACGGGGCGGCGCCGGCCGATGACCAGGTCGGCGTCGTCGAGCGCGGCGACCAGCCGCGGCAGGTCACCGGGGTCCAGCGAGCCGTCGGCGTCGATGACCGCCACGATCGGGGTCGTCGCGGCGACCACCCCCGCGTGCACCGCGGACCCGTACCCGGGCCGCGGCTCGACGACCACCCGGGCACCGTGGCGGCGCGCGACGCCGGCGGTGTCGTCGGTGCTGTTGTTGTCGACGACCAGCGCCCGGTACCCGTCGGGGATGGCCGCCAGCACGGCCGGCAGCGACTCCTCCTCGTCGAGGCAGGGCAGCACCACCGTGACCGGGGCGTCAAGGTCCGGCATCGGCGGCTACTCAGAACCCGAAGCCGTGCTGCCCGCCGCCCGCGCCGCCCGGTCCCTGCGGGATGTGCGGCTCCGGCGCCACCGGCTGGGGAGCCCGGGTCTGGGGGGCCTGGGTCTGGGG
>NZ_VMQU01000242.1 GCF_007714205.1 Mycobacterium helveticum
CGCCGCCACCGCCGGTGCTACCGGCTACGCCGGCGGTGCCGGCGGCCAAGGCGGTGCCGGCGGGGATTCCGGTGCCGGCGGCCTCAACGGTGACAGCGGTGCGGGCGGAAACGGCGGTGCCGGCGGCACCGGCGGCATCGGCGCGACCGGCGGGACCGGGGGCGCGGCCGGTGCCGGCGGCGCCGCCGGAACCGGAGGGTCCGGTGGCGCGGCGGGCGCCTACGGAGACGGCGGTGTCGCGGGAGCCGGCGGCACCGTCACCAGCCTGACCAGCAGCACGTTCAACTATCCGGACGCGGTGGCGGTCAACACTGCCACTGGCGGGGACGTGTACGTCACCAACCAATTCAGCAACACGGTGTCGGTGATCAACCCGGCCACCAACAAAGTCATCGACACCATCACCGTCGGCGGCAGTCCGCAAGGGGTGGCGGTCAACACTGCCACCGGCGGGGACGTGTACGTCACCAACGCGGGCAGTAACACGGTGTCGGTGATCGACCCGGCCACCAACAAAGTGATCGACACCATCGGCGTCGGCAGCAATCCGGAAGGGGTGGCGGTCAACACTGCCACCGGCGGGGACGTGTACGTCACCAACGCGGTCAGCAATACGGTGTCGGTGATCAACCCGGCCACCAACAAAGTGATCGACACCATCGGCGTCGGCGGCGAGCCGGACGCGGTGGCGGTCAACACTGCCACCGGCGGGGACGTGTACGTCACCAACGGGTACAGCAACACGGTGTCGGTGATCAACCCGGCCACCAACAAAGTCATCGACACCATCACCGTCGGCAGCCATCCGTTCGGGGTGGCGGTCAACCCCGGCGGGGACGTGTACATCACCAACGGGCTCAGCAATACGGTGTCGGTGATCAACCCGACCACCAACACCGTCACCGCCACCATCGGCGTCGGCAGCGAGCCGTTCGGGGTGGCGGTCAACACTGCCACCGGCGGGGACGTGTACGTCGTCAACCTGGGCAGCAACACGGTGTCGGTGATTGATCCGGCCACCGACACCGTCACCGCCACCATCGGCGTCGGCAACACTGCGGACGCGGTGGCGGTCAATCCCGGCGGGGACGTGTACGTCACCAACGAGTTCAGCAACACGGTGTCGGTGTTCAGCGGGTAGTGGTTGGGGTCACCGCGGGGTGTCCGGTGTTTGTGCGGCGGTGTTGGGTGTGGTCGGTGGTGTGGGGTTTGTCGATGCGTGGCCCCTGGTGGTGGCGTCCGTTGATGGTGGGAGCTTGGGGTCGTTGTTGATCGGCGCGGTGTGTGTTGGGGTGGTTGATGTTTGTGTGAGGAGAGTGTGCCCTCCGGTCCGAGGCTGCAGGGCACTCGGCTTGTCGGGGTGGTGTGGATCTGATTTCACGGGGCGAAGCTCGTGTGTATCTCGGATGTGGGGTCGTTGCGGCTGCTGTGAGCGCACGGCGCTGTGGTGGGAACCGGGATCGGCGTGGCGGGCGGGGCCTGGATTTGGGCACGGCGCGGGTGGTTGTGGAGGCCGATGCAGCGGCGGGTGAACTGCCCCCCACGGGTCGACGGTTGGATGAGCAGTTCGGCCGGCGCATCTTCGACGATGTCATCGTGAGCACCGACCGGCGCATTCTCGGTGAGCGGACTGCGCGAGAAGGTTGAGCAGTTCGAGCAGGTTATCGGAGCGGTCGTCTGCGTCACAGGCGAGGAAGACCCTAAGTCCAAAGAGCCCCATGTGTTCGGCCGAGCATCCCGAGGTCGCCCGCAACAAAACGACCTGCGTTGAGGCGATTGATCCGCTGCGATAGCCTCTGGCGTTGGCCTCGAAGCGCGCAATGATAGGCCGTAGTCGGGGAAGGCTTGAGCGGGGTGCGCGGCGTTGTACCTGGCGGAGGTTCGCGCATGCTCGACGACGCCAACGCCCTGCCGCAATACGCCACCAAGCTGCTCCCGACGAGGTGCCGGTCACCGGTGACGTCGCGGCCGACTTCGAAGCCTGGACGATGGGCAGCGCCCAGAGGTGGTCTGTGTGTGACGGCTGGACCCCGTACCCCATGGGGAAGACGCAGATAGACCCTGCCGAGGTGGGCGAGGCCCAGGCCAACATGCTCGCGACCTACGAACGGTTCCCTGCGCAATACGCTGTCCTGCATGGCCATTCGGCGTGGCACGTAATTCACCCCTGGGCTCCTGGCGGGGCTTTCTCCGCCGTATGTGAGAGCGACCATCCCAAAAGGGGACAGTCGCCTGAGCCGCCAAACCCCTTGGGCGGTTCAAAACCCCTCTGCCCCACGCCCTGTTCGGCCGTCTCCGTTGATCTGCGCGGCGGGAATCGCGGCGCTAGACCGCATCACGTCACGCGCCTCCGGCATCGACAAGCCGATCTCGCGGGCTTCGGCGAGCGTGCGGGATGCCTCGCGGCGCGGCCTGGGCTGGGCAGGCTGATGCCGCTGCCCCATGGGCAGCGGTTGGCTCAGACTCGTCGTGGCTGGGGCGAACGTCCGCGCGTGGCGTGGCCGCCCAGCGCCAGACACCGGTGGCGCACCGGCGCTGATCGCGATCGAATTCGTTTGCCTGGAACAAGGTGGGAGAATACCCCATTTACGCTGTCCTTAATTCCTTTGTTAGCGAGACGGTTTCATCTGGTGGCGGCACACGGACAAGCTACGCTGCTGCCTCCACTTCAAGCCACGCAGCCATTACTAAGGAGTTCGTAAGTAAGTCGAGACACGCCGGGGAAAGCCCGTAATGCATCACGTCAAGATGCCCGCGAAAGTTGATCCATGCATCACGTAAGGAATGCCCGCGAAACCGGGGTCA
>NZ_VMQU01000243.1 GCF_007714205.1 Mycobacterium helveticum
CTACCGGCCAGGACCTAATTCCTGTCGGCAACCCACGTTCACATGCAGTGAGGCCCCAGCCTGCCCATACCGTCTAGGGTGATTCGGGTGCGACTCGTCATTGCCCAGTGCACGGTGGACTACGTCGGCCGGCTCACCGCGCATCTGCCGTCCGCGCGCAGGTTGTTGCTGTTCAAGGCCGACGGGTCGGTCAGTGTGCACGCCGACGACCGCGCCTACAAGCCGTTGAACTGGATGAGCCCGCCGTGCCGGCTGACCGAGGAGCCCGGCGGCCAGGCACCGGTGTGGGTCGTGGAGAACAAGACGGGCGAACAACTGCGGATCACGGTCGAAGCGATCGAGCACGACTCCAGTCACGACCTGGGCGTCGATCCGGGGCTGGTCAAGGACGGCGTCGAGGCGCACCTGCAGGCGTTGCTCGCCGAGCACGTCGGGCTGCTGGGCGAGGGATACACGCTGGTGCGCCGCGAGTACATGACCGCGATCGGGCCCGTCGACCTGCTGTGCCGCGACGAGCGTGGCGGCTCGGTCGCGGTGGAGGTCAAGCGGCGTGGCGAGATCGACGGCGTGGAGCAACTCACCCGTTATCTGGAGTTGCTCAACCGCGACAGCGTGCTGGCCCCGGTGCGGGGCGTGTTCGCCGCCCAGCAGATCAAACCGCAGGCGCGCACGCTGGCCACCGATCGCGGGATTCGTTGTGTGACACTCGATTACGACAGGATGCGCGGGATGGACAGCGACGAATACCGGCTGTTCTGAGGCCTCCGGATTAGACTGGCCGCATGACACGGCGCCGCACACCGCCGCGACGGCAGGGGCCCCCGCTGTTGTCGTCGGTCTCGCGGCGGGTCGAGGCGGGGCCCGACGGATACGACTACGAGGTTCACCCGGTCGCCGCGGCACGCGCCGTCAAAGTCTATCGATGCCCCGGTTGCGACCACGAGATACGTTCGGCAACCGCGCATGTCGTGGTCTGGCCGGCGGATGCCCCCGAATCCGGGATCGAGGACCGACGGCACTGGCACACCCCGTGCTGGAGCAACCGCGCGACTCGCGGTCCGACCCGGAGGTGGTCGTGACGACCGGCCCTACAAAGCCGGCTCGACCAACTCGATCAGAACTCCGCCGGCATCCTTGGGATGGATGAAGTTGACTCGAGAGTTCGCGGTGCCGCGTCTCGGCGCCTCGTAGGTCAGCCGGACGCCTTGTGAGCGGAGTTGCTCGCAGAGGGTGTCGAGATTGCTGACCCGAACCGCCAGCTGCTGGATGCCCGGTCCGCGCTTGTCGAGGAACTTCGCGATGGCCGACGAATCGTCGATTGGGGCCATCAACTGGATCTGTGCGGTGCCGATGGGCCCGCCGCGTGCAGCCAGCATGGCCTCGCGGATACCCTGATCGTCGTTGACCTCCTCGTGCACCAGGACCATGCCGAGGTGGTCGTGGTACCAGGCGATCGCCGCGTCCAGGTCGGGGACGGCGATGCCGACGTGGTCGACTGCCGTCACGAGCGCGGTACCGAGCACCTGACGGGCGTCAACTTGATCGGTCGTCATCTCGCAACGGTAACCTGACGGCAAAGATTCCGCTTCACCAGGGATCGGAATCGGCCGTCCGCGCAGCCTAGGAGGTAGTTATGACGACGTCGGTGATCGTTGCTGGAGCCCGGACGCCGATCGGCAAGTTGATGGGTTCGCTGAAGGATTTCTCGGCCAGCGATCTTGGCGCCGTCGCGATCGCCGGCGCGCTGGAGAAGGCCGGCCTGCCGGCGGGCGTGGTCGAGTACGTGATCATGGGCCAGGTGCTGACGGCCGGAGCCGGCCAGATGCCCGCCCGCCAGGCGGCGGTGGCGGCCGGCATCGGCTGGGACGTCCCGGCGCTGACCATCAACAAGATGTGCCTGTCCGGTATCGACGCGATCGCGCTGGCCGACCAGCTCATTCGTGCCGGGGAGTTCGACGTGGTGGTGGCCGGCGGGCAGGAGTCCATGACCAAGGCGCCCCACCTCCTGATGGACAGCCGCGCGGGCTACAAGTACGGCGACGTCACCGTGCTGGACCACATGGCCTACGACGGTCTGTACGACGTGTTCACCGACCAGCCGATGGGTGCGCTCACCGAGCAGCGCAACGACGTCGACAAATTCACCCGGGCGGAGCAGGACTCCTACGCCGCGCGGTCGCACCAGCGGGCGGCCGCGGCGTGGAAGGACGGCGTGTTTGTCGACGAGGTGGTTCCGGTCAGCATCCCGCAGCGCAAGGGTGACCCGCTGCAGTTCGCCGAGGACGAGGGCATCCGCGCCAACACCACCGCCGAATCGCTGGCCGGGCTCAAGCCGGCATTCCGCCGGGACGGCACCATCACCGCCGGTTCGGCCTCGCAGATCTCCGACGGCGCGGCCGCGGTCGTGGTGATGAACAAGGAAAAGGCCCGGGCGCTGGGCCTGACGTGGCTCGCCGAGATCGGTGCGCACGGCGTCGTGGCCGGCCCCGATTCGACGCTGCAGTCCCAACCGGCCAACGCGATCAAGAAAGCGCTCGGGCGCGAAGGCATCTCGGTCGACCGGCTCGACGTGGTGGAGATCAACGAGGCGTTCGCGGCGGTCGCGCTGGCCTCGACCCGCGAGCTGGGACTGGATCCCGAGATCGTCAACGTCAACGGCGGGGCGATCGCCGTCGGGCATCCGATCGGCATGTCGGGAGCCCGCATTGCGCTGCACACCGCATTGGAGCTGGCGCGCCGCGGCTCCGGCTACGGTGTCGCCGCCCTGTGCGGGGCGGGCGCCCGCCCGCCCCCCCCCCC
>NZ_VMQU01000244.1 GCF_007714205.1 Mycobacterium helveticum
GGCTCCCGCCCGGGCCCCGCTCCCGCCCCCCACCCCCCGCCCCCTCCATCCCCCTCACACAACAACCCCGCCCCCTTGCCCCCAGTTGGGGGGATTTTGCGTCTGCTCGCGCCGAGAAAACTCATATGTGGCGTCCGCCGGTCACTTCCATCACGGTGCCGGTCATGTACGACGACAGGTCGGAGGCCAAAAACAGCGCAACGCCGGCAACCTCGCTGGGTTCCCCCGCGCGGCCCAGCGGGACCTCGGCCTCCTTCTGGTCCCAGATCTGTTGCGGCATGGCCTCCGTCATGGCCGAACGGATCAGGCCCGGGGCGATGACATTGACCCGGACACCCAGGTACGCGAGCTCCTTGGCCGCGGCCTTGGTCATACCGACGATGCCCGCCTTGGCCGCCGAGTAGTTGGTCTGACCGATCATGCCGACCTTGCCCGACACCGACGACATGTTGATGATCGAGCCCCGCTTGTTTTCCCGCATGATCGCCGCCGCAGCCCGGATCCCGTTCCAGGTGCCCTTCAGGTGCACGGCGATGACCTGGTCGAACTGCTCCTCGGTCATCTTGCGCAGCGTCGCGTCGCGGGTAATGCCGGCGTTGTTGACCATGATGTCCAGGCCGCCGAAACGCTCGACCGCGGTCTGGACCAGGGCCTGCACGTCGGCAGCCCGGGTCACGTCGCAGCGGACCGCCAACGCGACATCGTCGCCACCGAGCTGATTGGCCGCCGCCTCGGTGGCCTCGAGGTTCAGGTCACCGAGCACCACGCGCGCGCCCTCGGCGACGAAGCGTTGGGCGATGGCGAAGCCCAAACCCTGCGCACCCCCGGTGATCACCGCAGTCTGACCACTCAGCAACGACACCCGATCACGCTTCCTCACCTGTTTCAGCTCCCGGTCCGGGGGCACACCGTTTCGCATATCGTATTTCATATAGGATTTCCCCCGCCCCCGGGGTTCCCCCACCGAGTGAGGAGCGTCTGCCGAATGACAACCGTCGAAGTTCCCGAAGTCTCCGACGAGGACTTCCAGGAGATCCTCGCCCAGACCCGTCAGTTCGTCCGCACCGCGGTGCTACCCCGCGAACAGGAGATCCTGGCCGACGATCGGGTACCCGACGACCTTCGGGAGCAGGCCGCCAAGATGGGGTTGTTCGGTTACGCGATCCCCCAGCGGTGGGGCGGGCTGGGACTGAACCTGGCCCAAGACGTCGAACTGGCAATGGAATTGGGCTACACCTCGCTGGCGCTGCGGTCGATGTTCGGCACGAACAACGGCATCGCCGGACAGGTGCTCGTCGACTTCGGCACCGACGGGCAAAAGCAGCGCTGGCTCGAGCCGATGGCGTCCGGCGACGTCGTCGCCTCGTTCGCACTGACCGAGCCCGGCGCCGGGTCCAACCCCGCCGGCCTCAAGACCAAAGCCGTTCGCGACGAAGACAATTGGATCATCTCCGGGCAGAAGCGCTTCATCACCAATGCGCCCGTCGCCGACCTGTTCGTGGTGTTCGCGCGCACCCGGCCGGCCGACGGTCGGGGCCCCGGGATCGCCGTGTTCCTGGTCCCCGCGGACACCGCGGGCGTCGAGGTGGGCGCCAAGGACGCCAAGATGGGCCAGGAGGGGGCGTGGACCGCCGACGTCAGCTTCGCCGACGTGCGGGTCGGGTCCGATGCGCTGATCGGCGGCAGCGAGGACGTCGGCTATCGCGCGGCGATGACCTCCCTGGCGCGCGGCCGGGTCCACATCGCCGCGCTGGCCATCGGCGCGGCCCAGCGCGCGCTCGACGAGTCGGTGTCCTACGCCGCCACCGCGACCCAGGGCGGCGCGCCGATAGGCAGCTTTCAGTTGGTGCAGGCGATGCTCGCCGACCAACAGGCCGGGGTGTTGGCCGGGCGCGCCCTGGCCCGTGAGGCGGCGCGGCTGTGGGTCACGGGCGAGGACCGCCGGGTCGCGCCGTCGGCCGCCAAACTCTTCTGCACCGAGACGGCCGGCAAGGTCGCGGATCTCGCGGTGCAGATTCACGGCGGCAGCGGCTACATGCGCGGGGTGCCCGTGGAGCGCATCTACCGCGACGTGCGACTACTGCGACTTTACGAGGGCACCAGCGAGATCCAGCGCCTGATCATCGGCTCCAACCTGGTCAGGGCGGCGCAGCGGTGAGCGGCGCAACGTCACCGCCGCCCGGATCCCGGTTGAGAAGGATTCGACCCGGTACCGATCGCGCGGACCGGGAATAGCCGGCGCGGACCGGCGCTTGCACTCGGCATGAAAAGCTTCAGCGACACCGAACGCCAGGACTTCCTCGCCGGGACGCACGTCGCCGTGCTCTCGGTCGACGCCACCGACGGCCGCCCGCCGGCCAGCGTCCCGATCTGGTACGACTACCGCCCCGGCGGCGACGTCCGGATCATGACCGGGGCGTCCAGCCGCAAGGCCCGGCTCATCAAGCGGGCCGGCGCGGTCACGCTGGTGGTTCAGCGCGAGGAGTTGCCCTACCAGTACGTGGTGGTGGAGGGGACGGTCGTGGACACCACCACGCCGGCCCCGGCGGACCTTGCGCAGGCCATCGCCATCCGCTACCTCGGCGAGGAGGGCGGTCGCGCGTTCGTGCGCAGCATGGAGGGCGTCGAGGAGGTCATGTTCACCATCCGGCCCGACCGCTGGCTCAGCGCCGACTTCTCCGACGAGTTCTGACCCTGATTTTTCAGCCTGATGTGGGTGATGGCTGTGTCGTGACACGGAAATGCCCTTCGTGCAAGGGAAAAT
>NZ_VMQU01000245.1 GCF_007714205.1 Mycobacterium helveticum
CGAAGCGCTCTGAGTGGGGTGCAATCTCAGTGGCAACGAACTTTGCGGCGAGATCACGAAGCGCTTCCAATTCCGGGCTGAGCCAAGGTGAGGCGACTGTCATGGTGTCCTTTCGGTTAGGTGCTGCTGACGACGTTGGCGGCTTTTCGGGTTAGCCGCAGTACACGACCTGGTATTCGCCGGCGCCGTGGCGTGCTCTCAGCAATTTTTTGTCGTATTTGCCCACACTGGTTCGGGGAACCTCAGCAATGAACGCCCAGCGCTCCGGGATCCACCACTTGGCGACCGCGCCGTCCAGGAAGACCCGCAATTCGTTGATATCCAAGCTGGTTTCGGTCTTCGTGACGATCAACGCCAAGGGTCTTTCCTGCCACTTCTCGTCGGGCACGCCGATCACCACCGCCTCATGCACGGCTGGATGGGCAACGAGCGCATTCTCCAAGTCGACCGAGGAAATCCATTCGCCACCTGACTTAATGACGTCTTTTACCCGGTCGGTAAGCGTAAGGTAGCCGTGTTGATCGATGCGACCCACGTCGCCGGTGCGCAGCCATCCTTCGTCGAGCTTGTCGGAGTCGTTGTCGCCGAAGTACGAGCCGGTGACCCACGGTCCGCGGGCCTGGATCTCGCCGATAGACCGTCCGTCCCAGGGCAGGGTACGGCCATCGTCGCCACGCAGCCTAATCTCGACACCGCAGACGGGACGACCCTGACAAGCGCGTAGCTCCCATTGGCGCTCGCCGTTGGTCCCCTTCGGCGCGCGCGCCACGGTTGCCAGCGGCGAGGTTTCGGTCATCCCCCAGGCCTGCAGGATCGGGACACCGAATTCACTCTCGAAGTGCTCCATCAGTGACCTTGGAACGGCCGACCCGCCGCAGGCGACCAGGCGTAGCGACGAAATATCGTGCTCCGGTTCGGATTCCAGGAAATGCTGCACGTCATTCCAGATCGTCGGTACCGCACCGGCCACGGTCGGCTGCGTGTCCTCGATGATGGCAACCAACGGTGCCGCCTGCAGGTATCGGTCGGGCAGCACGAGGTCGGCTCCACACATCAGCGCGGAATAGATCAGCCCCCATGCGTTCGCGTGAAACATCGGGACGATCGCCAAGACGCGGTCTTCTTCACCGATGGACAGCACGTTGGGTGTGCAGCCAGTCAGCGAGTGCAAATAGGTGGAACGATGACTGTAGACAACACCTTTCGGGTTTCCGGTAGTGCCGCTGGTGTAGCACATCGCCGCGGCCGACCTCTCATCGAGCTCTGGCCAGTCGAATTCGCCGTCTTGATCAGCAAGCAGGTCCTCGTAGCGCAGCACGTTTTTACCGCTGGCCAGCAGCGGCTCCAGGTCGCCGTCGCCCGCTGCGATCACGGTGTGCACCGACGACATCGTCGGCAGTGCCTTCGCTAGAAGCGGTGCCACAGAGACGTCCGCGATGATGACCTTGTCGTCGGCGTGATCTGAAATGTAGCCAAGTTGTTCTGCGGTGAGTCGAAGGTTGAGGGTGTGAAGCACCGCGCCCATCGACGGCACCGCACAGTAGGCTTCCAGGTGTTCCTGATTGCTCCATTGGAAGGTGGCCACGCGCTGATCGTCAGTTATGCCCAGACTCCGTAGTGCGTTGGCCAACTGGCTGATTCGCCGCTTGAGCGCACCGTAGGTCGTTGTGCGGTAGCCCGATCCGGTCGGCGTGACGACTTGGCTGTCAGCGTGGATGGATGTCGCGTGCCTGACGATCGAGGCTACGGTCAAGGGGATATCCTGCATGGTGCTTTGCACAGGCACAATCCTTCAAACTGCTAGTTGGTGAATGAGTCCGGCACTGGAGGAGGTTCGTAGATGAGTTCGCCGTAATTGTCGCGCAGCGCGTCGATGATTTCCGTGAGGGGAAGGTCGTCGAAAACACCACGGTCATGGAGGTATTCCAGGTGTTGAGAACTATCGCCTGTGTAGGCGTGCAACATGGCGTCTCGCTGACCGTCGAATTCGATGGGAGCGACGCGGAAGCGCGCGCATAACTCGCGGTTGAATGCCGGTGTGGCCTTGACCCACCGGCCATTCAGCAGTATTTGACTGTAGCCGTGGTAGACGAAAACGTCCGAGCCACCCATCCGTTCACGGAGACTCGGGGTCTGTAGATGGTTGCGGACGTCGGCGAAACCCAACCGCGCCGGAATCCCCGCGGCGCGACATGCAGCCGTCAAGAGCACCGCCTTGGGGACACAGTAGGCGCGCTCGGCGACGGCGACCGCGCTGGCTCGGTACTGGCGCGGGTCGTCGGAGACGGAATACGGGTCGTACCAGATCGAATCACGGACAGCGGTGAAGATGCGGCACGCCTTATCGACGGAATCGGTGGCGTTGCGTGTCGCCGATTCGGTGAACTGCTGCACGGCATCGTGTTTCCAGTCGAGGAATTCGGTGGCTGCGAGGAACCGCGCGAACTCTAACTTCATCGGTGGTGGAGCCTGATCGGTAACCCGTCGACCGGGATCGGCAGCGATGTGTTGTCCCAGCGGATGCGGTAGTCGGTGTCGAGGCCGAAGGTGAACGTGCGCAGCATCTGGTGCAGGATCGCTTTGACCTCGAGGGTGCCGAAGTGCATGCCGATGCATTTGTGCGCGCCACCGCCGAAGGGCAGCCACGCGAAGCGGTGAGCTTGGTCTTCGCGGCGCGGGTCGTCGAAACGTAAGGGGTCGAAGCGATCCGGATCGTGCCAGACTTCGCGGACGAA
>NZ_VMQU01000246.1 GCF_007714205.1 Mycobacterium helveticum
CGACGGGGTGGGTTCTACTCAACGTCGCAACACCGACGGATCACTCGAGACTAACAGGGCAGCGAATAGATCGGCGGGGCAACGGTCTTGGAGGACCATGCGGGGGCGATGGTTGAGTTCGTGTTCGACGGCCAACAACTGCTCCGGCGGGTGGCTGATGAGGGTGACGCCCTTCGGGAAGTAGTCGCGCAGCAGTCCGTTGATGCTTCTATGTCAACGCGTGGGCCGGGTGCTGGGTGATGTGGTGTTGCCAGCTGGCTCGGTCGAGCTGCATTGCGCGGTGGATGACGTCGACGAGGTGTCGCTTCAGGATTCGGCGTGCGCCCCGGGCTCCCTTGGTCGGTTGGTGGCGGGCGGTGAGTTGTTGAGCGGCGGGGTGGAAGCGGTTTTGCACGATCGCCGCGGTGTAGAGGACGCTGTTGAGACGCCGGTTTCCACCGCGGTGAAGGCGATGCCGTTCGTGGTCGGATGAGTAGACCGGGATCGGGGCGCAGCCGGTGTAGCGAGCGAGCTTCGCTGAGGTGGAAAACCGTGAGATGTCGCCGATTTCGGTGATCAGCACGGCCGCTGAGTTATGGCTGATCCCAACGATCTTGAGGAGGTTGGGTGCCAGCGGTGTCACGAGCTCTTTGATCGTGGCATCGAGCTCACCGATGCGGTTGTTGAGCTCGATCATCTCGTTGATCATTTCGCTGAGCACGTGAGTGATGTGGGTACTCACAGGCGCTGCGTCCAGGCGGGCCCTGAGCAGGGTCAGCGTTTTGGCGCGGGCCAGGTCGCCCGGGGTGTAGTCGAGCCACAGATGCGCTTGGGCTTTGAGTTGGTTGACCACCATCGTGCGACGTTTGACCAGATCCGAGCGGTAGTCGGTGAGAATGCGCAGTTCACGGACCCGTTTGTCAACCTGGTGCCGGCTCAAGCCTGGAGTCGCGATCGCGGCACGCGCGACGGCGGCAGCGTCGATGACGTCGGATTTGGCGCCGGTGGCTGCGTGAAGCTTGCGGTGTGCCAGTGTAAGCCGGCTGGGTACCCACACCACCTCTTGGCCAGCCAGCAATAGCTCATCTGCCAGGCGTCGGGCAAAGCCACGGCCGTCCTCGATTGCCCAGGTCACCGCCCCCTCATCGCTGATCGATCGAATCCATTGCAGCAAAGCGATAATGAGATGCTCATCGTTGCTCACGGTCAGGCCTCGGCCGACGCGTCGGCCATTGTCGTCCACGGCGACCGCGACATGAACGCGCTTGTGCGGGTCGATCCCGACTGTCACCATCAAAGAGTCCCTTCGTCGTGCTCTCACGGATGACGGGACGACGGCGAGGGCTCTGCCCGGGCGGACAGACCTATTGCGAGTTGACGGCTCAGCAGGCTTCTATCAAGTCACTCCCGGTCAGGGCTCTCGCCCTAAGCTGCCGTGGACAAATCAACGGAAAGCCATCTGCGACACGTGTTCTCCGAGTCACCCAGCAGCCCACCGGTTGGCTCCCGTCGAAGCGTCCCGGCACCAACACTGTGTACCAATAGGTGTTCTCGTTCGTGCCGCGTTGCCAGGGTGATCTGGAGTCGCAGAAGTAGACGGGCGCGCCGAGCTTGTCGGTGGTGGCAAGGTGGCGCGCCATCTCGGTGCCCTGGTCCCAGGTGATCGACCGCATCAGCGTGGGTGGCAGATCCTTCATGCGGGCCACCAAGGCCGCGTGCAGGGAGTCGGCGTCACTGCGAGGCAGATGCACCAACCGCAGCATCCGGGTCTGGCGTTCGACCAGAGTGCCGATCGCCGAGAGGTGGTTATTACCGATGATAAGGTCGCCTTCCCAGTGGCCGGCTTCAGACCGGTCGACAGCCGAGAAGGACCGGTCGTGGATGGTGAGCATCGGCTGCTGGAACCGCGGCCGCCGGCAACTCTGGCGGTGATGCGCTCGGCGGTGATCTCGACCGGTGCGCAGCGGTGAGCGTCGGTGCGGCGCTAATCGCGAGGGCCGCATGAAACGTGAATTCGGTTGATAGACAGCTTGATAGATGCTTTCGTGGCATAACCACATCGATGAATCATCGGGGAAGCGGTGGCGGAGGTGACGGCTGATCTGTTGGGGGCTCCAACGCTGAAGAAGCAGCTCGGCGACCGCGTTACCGAGCTGGTCGTTGGTGTCGACCCGACGGCGGTGGTGACGTGCTCGTCGCGCGGTGGCTCGCCGGTGGGCATCGAAGGGCTGATATCCGCGGCCGGCTGGTGCGTTGCGCCGTAGCTCCCTCGAAATCGTCGACGGCGCTCGACCGAGTCGGGTGGCGATCGTCCGCACCCTCAGCCCTGAGTGATGCAGATCGGCGATCTCGATGCGCTCGTCCTGGGACAGGTATCGCGTGCTGATCTGGCGGACCGCTAGTCGATCTAGCGGCGGGACGAACCCGACCGCGACGCCGTTGCGGTAGGTCTTGTAACCGCGTGTCCAGTTCGTCGCAGCGGACCGGGACACACCGACTTCGCGGGCCGCGGCCCGCACGCTCCACCCGCGAGCCCGCAACTCCATGAACCGCTGACGCTTGGCCGACTGCGGACGACGTCCCGGCCCCTTCTTCACCCGACGCGACGATGCCAACACAACCTCCAGAATCTAGAGAAGTGTTGCGACCGCACCTAGAAACCACCGCGTCGACACGGGGTCAGTTTTCAGACGACGCCGACA
>NZ_VMQU01000247.1 GCF_007714205.1 Mycobacterium helveticum
CTCAGGACTCCCGACATAGTGGGATCGTTTATGTAGTGTCGTGACCTTTAACGCTGTATTTGATCTTGAGGTCGGTGCCGGGGTAGCGGGTCTCGGTGGCGGTGAGTTCATTGCAAAGGCCGGCGATCGCGCGGCTGCGGCGGGCCGCGGTCGCGGGGTCGAGCCGCAGGTGCAAGGTGTCGCCGGTGATGTGGATGTCGCCGGGCAGCCGCATCGCTTCACGCAGCAAGGCGCGGGCTTCGTCGGCCGCGCGAGGGTAGTGCTCGCGCAGCAGGCGGGCAAGGGTGGTTTCGGCGTTGTAGGCGCTCATACGGATGGCGTGGGTGATCAGCTTGGTTTCCTCGTCGAGCAATCGTGCGTTAGGGCGCACGGTGGCCAGCGGGACTCGCGCGGGTGTGGCGGCTCGGTCAGTGCGGGCCTGGTCGAGCTGGCTGCGGGCGGTTTCGACCGCGGCGACCGCGGCCGGGTCGACGGTGGCCGAGCCGTGGTTGTCGGGCCGGCCGGCGGCGGCGGCAGCGGCGGAGATGGCGGCAGCGAGCACGGTTTGGGCATCGGCGAGGCACTGTTCGGCAGTGCTCACCGCGGCGGCGGTGCCGGTCTTGGCGGGGTTGGGCACCAGCCGGGTGGGGTCGTCGGGTTTGTCGGTGTAGTCATCGAGCGCGTCGAGCGCGAAATGCATTCGCCCGTACCGGAAGTAGTTCTCGTGGCGCCAACGGCCACCGAGGCGCCAGACGATTTCTGCGGCGGGCAGTTCACGCCGCGAGGTGACCAGCGGATGCTGGGAACCGTCGCGGCCGCGTTTATGGATCTGACGCAGCGACAGGCTACCGTGTTTGCCGCAGTCGAGCTCGGTGGTGGTTTCGGCAAGAGTGTAGGGGTGTTCGATGCCGGTGTCGGTGTCGGTGAAGCTGCACTCGGTGAACTCGGTGTCGCTCAGTGGCTCGAAATCGCCCTTGCGCCAGCAGATCACGTCGAAGTCAGCATCGATGATCTTCTTCAACAACGCCGGTGACCAGCCGCCGCGGTCGAAAATCAGCGTCGCCCGCCGCTGGGCGCCCACCGTGGCGCGCAGCGCCGGCAGCAGCTGTTCGATCTCGCCGGCCAGGCTGCTTGACGGCGCGGCGGTGATGACCATGACCGGTTGCCCGTCAGCGTCGGCGACCCAGGTCTCGGCGGTCGCGCGGGCGGCCATGTGCAGCCGGGCGACATGGGTTTTCTGCAGGTCTCGGGTGCCGAAGTAGGCGCGCATGTGACCGTCGATCATCAGGTAGCCGATCGCGTCGGGTCGCGCCGCGGCGTGCGCGGCGGCCAGCGCGCCCTGCAGCGCCGCCCCGCGCCGATAGGCGGCCAGCTCACCAAGCTTGCGTCGCAGGGTCTTGACCTCGGGTGCTCGATCCAATCCGAGTAGGCGGCCCAGATCGGCCGGGGTCACCCGGGTCAGGCCCTCGGCGCGCGGATCGCGCAGCAACGCCAAAAACAGCAGCGTCAACACCACCGGCCGTAACCCGTAGAACCCGTTACGTAACCGGCCGTAGGTGTCGGTGAACACCTCAAGCAGCCCGGTCACCGCCAGTGCGGGCAACACTAGCCACAACCCAGCCAGCGGCAGCCGAGCCCCCTGGGTGAACACCGGGGCGGCCTCGGCCAAAAGCCCGTAGCGCGCCAACGCCCGCTCACCGGTGCGCGGCACCGGATCCGCCAACACCGGTAGCATCGACGCCGTCGCGTGCTCATCGGCGTCATCGACGAATTGGTCTGCGGTGGTGGTAGATTCGACCTGACCGGTGATTGAACTGGCAGCACAGGCCGACTCAGCGTCGACAGCGATGGGGCTTTTGGCAGCGGTCTTGCGCGTCTCCCACCCGATGCTGCCGCGGCAGCGTCCCAATGCGACCCGCACCGTCGCCGTCGACACCCCGGTCTCGGCGCCGATCGCGGCCAGGGTCCACCCCTGCTGCTGCAGTTCCCGGATGCGGGCAACCACCTCGTCAGTCAGCTTGAACGGCCCGGTCGGGCCGCGTTTGCCCGGTGCCAGTCCCGCCACCCCGTCGGCGGCGAACTCGCACCGCCAGCGCCACAAGGTGTTGCAGGTGACCGCGAACCCGGACGCGACCTGGGAGGGCCGCGCGATCTCGGTCTCGACCAGCTGCACCGCCGCCAACCGGCGCCCTACCTCATCGTCGGCGTCGAAACAAAATGTGGCCAGCCCGTTGACGTAGACCACCGACCCCCCATCCGGATCGGCCACCAGCGCGGCGATCGGGCCGATCGGTGTCGCCCCTGCAGGAATCAGCGGCAACACCGGCTGGGTCACCACCGCCATTAGTTGGACCACATCGATCCGAGGTAAATCATCACATGAATGATCGCATAAACCACAATCGAATACCGCTAACGACACACCCAGAAACAGGCGGCTACCAGGAAAAACGCCAAACTCGTCAGCAGGGAGCCGACTCTATGTCGGGAGTCCTGGG
>NZ_VMQU01000248.1 GCF_007714205.1 Mycobacterium helveticum
ATCCAACCGGCCCGCCCATCGTCAACCCCAGTGACGAATCCCCACCCCGTGGTCGTCATCCAGAGAGACGCTCAACAATCTGCCGCGATCCACCAGCAGGTGTCGTCATCGCTCAGCGGATACAAGCCGATGTGTGCCTCGCCCCGCAGGTGGGCATCAACGACCTCCGGGGCCAGCGGGACGTAAGGTGCGTCGGCCCGATTCATCCCCTTGCGCCAAAAGCCTTTGATCGCCGGCATCCAACCCGAACGGCCATCTCGCCGGTTCTCCCAACGCAGCGCGTAAACATCGGCGCGACAACGGAACAGATCAAAAAAAGAACCGCACTTTATCGGCAGAGCTGGAGCCCATGGTCACCGGTGAGGCCGGTGCTCCCGTCAGTGTTGCCTGGTCACCGGCAGCTGCGCGCGCCTGCTCCTCACTCAACCGAAGAAGACGACGTAAACGCGCATTGTCGGCACGCAGCGTATCCAATTCGCCAGGGAAATTCTCCATGCCGCTAACGATCACGTCTTCTTGACCGTCAGCTAAATGACGCCGCGGATGAGTTCGACCGCTTCGATCATGGCGTAGCGTGCCACGAGGTGGTCAAGGATCTCGTCGACAGTGGACGAAGGCCGAACGAATCTGGAAGCCATGCCCATCACCGCGCGATAGGCGACGTAGGGCGACACCGCGACGGTGTCGGCAGCGAACTGCGCAGGTGAGATCACCATAAGGGGTTTGGGGATCTGTTGCGGTGGAAAGTCTTTCAAGTTGCTGGTGACGATCACATCCGCTCCTCCAACCAGTGCCGCCGCGACAACATGTTCGTCATCGACGTCGGGAAGCCCAAACGTGCCGTCCAGGCTTTCCCAGTTCGATACGACGGCGTCATCGAACGCCGTGCTCATTCGATCAACGAGGCGTTGCGCCCGCTGCGCCGCGAGAACTGGGTCGTGGCCGCGACCGATGAGCTTCTGCGCATCGTGGTAACGCAATTCATCGAGGATCGCTGTTGACCACAACGGCCGATACAAACCCTGGACCGCCAGCGAGAGCAGGAAGTCGCGCTGCAGGCTCGGCCACAGCACTGAGGTATCCAACAACGCGGCGAACATTCTCAGATGTTGTCAGCGCGTGGCGGCCTTGGCTCGCCGCCGCTCTGCGACGACCTGGCGTGCTTCACGCAGCCGCTGGCGAACTACATCCGGATCGTCCTCACCGTCAATGTCGACAGCCGTAGCCGCCAGCGCCTCGTACTGGCGATTGCGGCGCTGCTCACGGTAGGCGAGAATGTCGTCGAGCAGCAGTCGATGGCGATTGCCGATCCGTTCAGCCGGCAACGTACCGTCGGTGATCAGACGAATCACCGTCGGGCGGCTGACACCCAACAGGTCGGCAGCTTGTTGGGTGGTCAACTTCATCGTCTGCGGAGCGATGGTGACGGCCTTGCCGGCACTGAGCGCGGCCACCACTTTCTTCAGCGCCTGATGCACTGTCGGTGGCAGCTCGATCCGGTCATGCTCATCGACACCGACAAGGGCGTAACGAGGCAAAGCCGCCGATCCGCGGGGACGCTCATGAGCGGCGAGGAACCCAACGACGAGGGCCATCTCGTCACGCCCTTCCGGGACGAATGTTGCCGCCTCTATCGCCTCTGCGCCCACACCGAGCTCCTATCCGAACAAAACGAAATAATGTTTGGAACATTCGAACAATACCTTGTCTCGGTTGGAACCGCACGGCCGGAACGCAGCACCGTAGTTGTCGCGAGTTCGAGCGGCGGCGGGCAGGGCGACGCCGTAGCGGACGCTTGTCCGGGACCAGTCTGGGACCACACGTTATGCGCGATGCCGAACGACCTGCACGTCAGTGAACGTCACACACCACGCCTTGACCAAGAAAACCTCCGGTGAACTGGGGAAACGCGCTACCGCTGCTTTCTGGGGGTCAAGTGGTCGCAGGTTCAAATCCTGTCAGCCCGACCAGAGGAAACGTGTCCTGATCTGCGGTAATGAAGCTCCGCTACCTCTGTGGTTGCTTGATGTGAAAACCACGCTGGGGACCACAGAGGTGCGTCGGTGCGCTCGATGGACTCGTGCGGCGGGATTTCGGGTCGGTTGTACCGCACGTCATGCACGCTATGCGCGCCTGTGCACGTTATCCGGCTCGGCCGGGGGCGCTGTCCTTGTGCTGAGGTTGTCCGCTGGTCAAGTGGGGTGGTGGCACGCAAGTCCTATCAGCGTCGTGCGCGGTCAGGGAATCCATCGTGAGGTTGTCAGCGCTTGGCGGCCTTGGCTCGGCGCCGTTCGGCGACCGCTCGGCGCGCTCCGCGAAGCTGTTGACGAACGACTTCCGGGTCGTCGTCAGCATCCGTGTCAACCGCTGTGGTGGCATGAGAAGCCCTATGTCAAGCCGCCTCGTCTTGGGTGAGGATTCGTTGGAGTGCGCGGTGTTTGTCGGGGGCGT
>NZ_VMQU01000249.1 GCF_007714205.1 Mycobacterium helveticum
CTTAGTAGTGCGGTGAGGCCGCCGGGAACCGGTCGGTGGTCGCCGACTGCGGGTCATCTTGCCGGGGCAGCAGGTAGGCGCGAACCGCCGAACGTGGCCCGTAGGGCCGAAGTAGCTGGCTGGCCGGGCGAGTGCGTACTTGTTGCGGCCACCAGAACCAGCGCCCCAGCAGCGCGGCGACGGACGGCATCATGAATGAGCGCACGATCAGGGTGTCGAACAGCAGACCCAGGCCGATGGTGGTGCCGACCTGCCCGACGACTTTCAAATCGCTGAATATGAACGAGGCCATGGTGGCGGCGAAGACCAGGCCCGCAGACGTCACCACCGCACCGGTGCCGGCCATCGAGCGGATGATTCCGGTTTTCAAACCGGCACCGATTTCTTCTTTGAAACGGGACACCAGCAGCAGGTTGTAGTCGGATCCGACGGCCAGCATCAAGATGATGGACATCGCCAGCACCATCCAGTGCAGTTTGAAGCCGATGATGTCCTGCCACACCAGCACGGACAGTCCGAACGAGGCGCCCAACGAGATCAGCACCGTGCCCACGATGGTGACCGCGGCGACCAGGCTTCGGGTGATGATCAGCATGATGATCAAAATCAGGCTGGCCGCAGCTATTGCCGCGATCATCAGGTCGTATTTGGAGCCGTCGCGCATGTCCTTGTAGACCGCGGCGGTGCCGGCAAGGTAGATCTTGGCGCCCTCCAGCGGAGTTCCCTTGATGGCTTCCTTGGCTGCGTTCTTGATCGGCTCGACGTGCGAAATGCCTTCCGGGGTCGCGGGATCCCCTTCATGGGAGATGATGAAGCGGGCCGCGTGCCCGTCCGGCGACAGGAACATCTTCAGACCGCGCTTGAAGTCGGGGTTGTCGAAGACTTCCGGCGGGATGTAGAACGAGTCGTCGTTCTTGGCGGCGTCGAAGGCCTGGCCCATGGCGGTCGAGTTTTGGCTCATCACGTCCATCTGGTCATACAGCGACGACATCGAGCTGTGCATGGTCAGCATCATTTGCTTCATGGTCGTCATGGTGGCGATCATGGGCGGCATCTGCGCCAGCATCTGCGGCATCAAGGCGTCCAGCTGAGATATGTCGCCGGCAAGATAGGTGAATTTTTCGGTGATCTGATCCAGACCGTCGAGCGCGTCGAAGAGGGATCGCAGCGACCAGCAGCCCGGGATGTCGAAGCAGTGCTTTTCCCAGTAGAAGTAGCTGCGAATCGGCCGGAAGAAATCATCGAAGTTGGCGATGTTGTCGCGCAATGTGTTTGTGACATCCAACATTTCATGCGTGAGGCCGTCCATGTGGTGGGTGACCGCGGCCATCTGCGAGGTGATGTTGTACATGCGCTGCATGGTGTCGATGGACTGTTGCATCGCGTCGGCCTGCTTGAGCATGTCGTCCATGCGCTGGTGCATGTACTGCTGGTTTTCGACCTGCGTGGTGTTTTGCATGCTGATCTGGAACGGGATTGAGGTGTGCTCGATCGGCGTTCCCAGCGGCCGGGTGATCGCCTGGACGCGCGCGACACCCGGGATGTGGAAGACCCCCCTGGCGATCCGGTCCAACACCAGCATGCCCGCCGGGTTGCGCATGTCGTGATCGGTCTCGATCATCAACAATTCCGGATTCATCCGGGACGCGGGGAAATGCCGTTCGGCGGCGGCGTAGCCGATATTCGCGGGGACGCTCGGGGGTAAATACAGCCGGTTGTCGTAATTGGTTTGATAACCGGGTAGGGCGAGTAGACCGATGAGGGCGATCGCGACTGACACCGCGAGAATTGGCCCGGGCCAGCGCACGATCGCGGTGCCCACCCGTCGCCATCCCCGGGTCCGCATCTTGCGCTTAGGATCGAACAGCTTGAAGAAACTGCCGACGGTCAGGACCGCCGGACCCAAGGTCAGCGCGGCAGCAACGGCGACCAGCATCCCGACCGCACAAGGGATACCCATAGTCTGGAAATACGGAAGCCGGGTAAAGCTCAGGCAATACATCGCACCGGCAATAGTCAGGCCAGAGCCAAGGACGACGTGCGCGGTTCCGTGGAACATGGTGTAGAAGGCTTTTTCGCGGTCCTCGCCTAGGCCGCGCGCCTCTTGATATCGGCCGAGAATAAAGATCGCATAGTCTGTCCCAGCGGCGATGGCCAACAGCACCAAAATATTAACCGCGAAGGTCGACAATCCCATGATGTTGTTGTAGGCCAGGAAAGCGACAACCCCCCGAGCCGCCATCACCTCGATCACCACCATGAACAACGTGCTGAACACGGTGATAATCGAGCGGTATACCCACAGCAACATCACGATGATCACCACGAAGGTGATGATCGTGACCTTCTGGAGGCTCTTTTGTCCGGCCCAGTGCTGATCGGCGATCAACGCCCCAGCGCCGGTCACATAGGCCTTGACCCCCGACGGCGCAGGCAC
>NZ_VMQU01000024.1 GCF_007714205.1 Mycobacterium helveticum
GGGTCGGCGGGCGCGATCGGGCTGGCGCGGGCCGCCATCGTGGCCGGGGATGCCTCCGTCGTCGTGACGGTGATGGCGCTGCAACAATCCAAACAGCGCCTGGGCTCGGTGTTCTCGGCGATCGAGCCGGATCCGATCAACTCGTTCTTGCAGCCGTCCGGACTGTTCGGGCCCGGCCAGTTGATGTCGGTGATGGCTCGTCGGCACATGCACCTCTACGGCACCCGCCGCGAGGCGTTCGCCGAGATCGCGCTGTCCACGCGAAGCAACGCGGCCAACAGGCCGAAGGCGATGCATAGGGACCCTCTTACGTTGGAGGACTATTTCAAAGCCCGGATGGTCGCAGAGCCCTTGTGCCTCTACGACTTCTGCCAAGAGACCGACGGGGCCGTCGCGGTGATCACCACCAGCATGGACAGGGCCCGCGATCTACGGCAGCGACCGGTGCCGGTTGTCGCCGCCGCCCACGGCGGCGTCCGCGAATGGGGGAGGGCGTTCGCCTGGATGGGGATGCCCGACGAATACTTCGCCTCCTCGGGCAACGCACCCATCGCCAAGCGGCTCTACGAGCAAGCCGGTATAGGCGCCGACGACATCGACGTCGCGCTGCTCTACGACCACTTCAGCCCGATGGTGCTGATGCAGCTCGAGGACTACGGGTTCTGCGGCAAGGGGGAGGGCGGCGCGTTCGTCGAAAGCGGAGCGATTCGGTACGACGGCGGCTCGATCCCGGTCAACACCCACGGCGGCCAACTCTCCGAGGCCTACGTCATCGGCATGACCCACATCGTGGAAGGGGTTGAGCAGATGCGCGGGACCGCCATCAACCAGGTCGCCGACGCCGAACTCGCTCTCGTCACCGGAGGGCCGGCGAGCCTGCCCGTGAGCGGGCTGATCCTGGGGCGCGCCGCATGAGCACCGCCGCCGCCACGTTGGCTACGGCGATCCCCGGCGAGCATGTCCGGATCGCGGTCAATAAGGACACCGAACCGTTCTGGCAGGCCGCGAAGGAACGGCGGCTGGTGGCGCCACAGTGCGGCGACTGCCAGACCTTCCGCCTGCCACCGACACCGTTTTGCCCCAATTGCCAGTCCAAGGAAGTGAATTGGGTCGGTCTCAGCGGCGACGCGGTAATCTATAGTTTCGCGGTCGTGCACGGGTTCCCCGGAATGCCGGATCTGGTGCTGGTGCCGGCGGTCCTTGACCTGCCCGACGCGCCCGGTGCGCGACTGGTCTCCAACATCGTCGACGTCGCACCCGCCGACGTCACGATCGGATTGCCGGTCCGCGTTGACTTCTCACCGATCGCCGACGGCTGGCTGCTGCCCGTCTTCCGGGTCGGCGCTCAGGGCGAAGAGTAACGCCGTGTCCGACGACAGCGCCCTGCACGAGAAGCCCCTCGAGTTCCTCACCAGCATCGCCAACACCGGCGGATCGTGTGACGGCCAGGCGATCCTGCCCGTCAATGGTCACTTCCGTTGCACGTGCTCGTGCGGTGACTGGGACATCGAGGTCGACGACCCTCAGGAGGGCTTGCGACAAGCGAGGATTCACACCGGCAGCATGACTGGATAGGCGTTGAGGAGCAAGGGACCATGGGTAATCTGAACGGCAAAGTCGCCTTCATCACCGGAGCCGCCCGCGGCCAGGGACGCGCGCATGCGGTCCGGCTCGCGGCGGACGGCGCGGACATCGTTGTGCTCGACATCTGCCGCGACATCGGTTCCATCGACTACCCCAACGCCAGCCCCGAGGACCTCGGCGAGACGGTCAAGCTCGTCGAGAAGGAGGGCAGGCGCACCGTCGCCCGTCAGGCCGACGTCCGCGACGCCGACGCCGTCGAACAGGCGGTGGCCGATGGGCTCGCCGAGTTCGGGCGCCTCGACATCGTGATCGCGAACGCCGGCGTCATTCGACTGGGTTCTGGCGGCGATCGGCGGCAAACGTTCCGTGACATCATCGACGTCAACCTCGTCGGCGTGTGGAACACCGTGGAAGCGACCCAACGCGCCCTGATCGACGGTGGTCGCGGCGGATCGATCGTGCTGACGTCGTCGAGTGCAGGACTCAAGGGCACCGGCACGGACCGGGCCGGCGGTCAGGCCTACACCGCGGCCAAGCGCGGGTTGGTCGGGCTGATGCAGGTGTGGGCGAACGAGTTCGCGCAGTACTCGATCCGCGTCAACACCATCCATCCGACCGGTGTCGCCACCGGGATGGTGATGAACGAGACCATGGGCAAGCTGCTGGAGGCCAACGACACCGCGGTCGCGGCGATGCAGAACGCACTGCCGATCCAGATCCTGATGCCTGAGGACATCGCCAACGCGGTGGCGTTCCTGGTGTCCGAGGAGGCGAAGTTCATCACCGGCACCGCCTGGCCACTCGACGCCGGCTTCGCCGTCCGTTGACAGCGTTCCGGCAATTGCATCGGGTGCTGCGTTCGTCCCAGTCAGTCCGGTGCGTCTTCGGTGAGCACCAACGCCCCTTCCGGGCAGGATTTTTCGGCCCGCTGCAACGCCTCTAGGTGATCAACGGGCACCTGCCCGTCGCCGCGGACATGTGCTAGGCCTCGCTCGTCGTCTTCGATCAGGTCGGGCACGACGAGGTAGCACTGGCCGTGTCCCACGCACAGGTCGGAATCGATCTCAAACTTCGTCACCCTTGTGCCTTAAAGACAAGAGGCAGGCTCTCCAGATGGTATGTCCCTGTAGGCCAAGCGATTCGGGGCTCGAATCCCTGCGGGAGCTCGTAGTCAGGGATGCGGGCGTGGAATTCTTCAACGATCAATCTGAGTTCGCGACGGGCCAAATGTGACCCCAGACAACGATGAATGCCGCCGCCAAAACTTAGGTGAGCGCGTCCGGCGGCGGACAAGTCGATCTCGTCTGGGGCAGCACCACTGGCGGCTTCCCGGTTGGCCGTGGCCATGCAGATGCGGACCATTGCTCCTGCCGGGATGGTGACTCCAGCGACGTTGACCTCGCGAGTGGTTCGTCGGGGGACCATCGGAGCGGGTAGCTCGAGTCGGAGGATTTCTTCGACGAGCGGGTTGATCAGGGCCGGGTCGTCGATGACGGTCTGACGTAGGTCGGGGCGTCGCGCCAGGTGGTACATGGTGAATCCGATAGCACCGGTGGTGGTATCCAACGCGGCAAGGACGAACAGAAAGCACATGCCCAAGATGTCGAGGTCGGTGAGACCTTCGTGATCGGCCACGGCGAGCAGGCGATCGATCATGGCGTCGCTGCCGGGGTTGGGTCGACCGCGTTTCACGTTGACGTGCTCCTGCAGGTAGCCGAGCAACGCTGCTCCGGCCTCCATTGCCGCAGGGGTGGCCTCACTTTTGGAAGCGTCGGATGTCAAGGCGTCGGACCACAATTTGAATTTGTCGCGGTCGGCGACTGGCAACCCGAGCAGCGTGAGCAGTACCTGCGTCGGGAAGAGTTCTGCAAGGTCGGTGATGGCGTCGCAACGCCCCTGACCGACAAGGGGTTCGACCAGTTCCGCTGCCTGCCGACGCAGGTCGTCTTCGAGGTCGTTGATGACCCGCGGTGACAGCATAGGATCCAAGAGGCGCCGATAACGCGCATGATCGGGCGGGTCGATCATCAACGGCACCATGGGAATTGGGCTCCCGACGTCGTAACCGCCCGCCGAGGAGAAGATTTCGGGGTGGTGCTGTGCGAATCGGACCGCTTCCAGGCTGGTCAGATACCACATGCCGTCGGCCTCGTATACATCACCGCGGTCTCGAACGTAGCGCCAACCCGCGCTGCGATCGAACGCCATCGGCGCCGACTCGTAGAAATTTGGTCTCTGCTCAATGTCTGTGCTGGTCTTCATTGCGGGTCTCCTATCGCTGGTAGGTGGCGTCGGCGCCAGCCATGTCTTCGAGAATCGTGCCCTCCCACATCGGGTATTCCTCGGTCACCGTGAGCACATGGCACGGCGAGAAGGCGACCTTGCGGTGCGCGATACGCCATTGCCCTTCGCGGCGTTCGACTCTGTCCAGGTATCGGACCCGAAGAAATACTTCTCGGTTGCTGTGCTTGCCGTCGCTGTCGGGCTCACGGTAGAAGGCCAGCGTGTAGGTCTCGGTGTGCGCGACATCGCCCTCGATATCGATCAACTGCGTTCCGTTGTGGTGCATCCAGTGGTGTCCTGGCACGCTTCCCGTCTTCATAAAGTTCACGAATTCCGTTGCAGGGCCGTTGATCGGGCCATGTTCGTCGATCGCATCAGGATGAAATAGTGAAGCCAAGAGCTCGTGATCTTGCCGGTCGATTGCCCGCGGATACTGTGCCAGCAGCCGGCGGATGGCCGCTTCGTCAATCAGGCGTTGGACTTCAGGATCCCGGTCCATGGTATGTCCTCTCAGCTCGTCGTTCTGGTCATCGGATATTTCGCAGTCTGCGAGCAGTGCAAGGTTTTCGGTAGCGTTTGGGAGGCAGTCACGATGATCGTGGCTGTCAGGCCGACAGATAGTTGCTTGGTATCAGGCCCGATACGTCTTCGCCCGTCATCATTTTTATCGGCAGGCCGGTGTCCCAGTAGTCGGTCCAGCGAGCGATCTTGCCGTCGTGGACCACGAAGGTTCCCATCACGGGAACTCCCACCACCTCGCCCGCAGGCGTCTTGATCATGTCGAGGCGTTCGGTGAGTACGGTGTTGCCCGAGGCGGCGATGTTGATCATCCGGTAGGCGTAGGAGTCGGGGAACACGGCGAACTGCTGGCCGAGGTTCTCGGCGATCGCCTCGGCGCCTACGGTCGCCGGCATGCCGACGTTCTGGTACACCGCGTCATCGGCGAGGTAGGGCTTGAGGGCCGCCGCGTCGCGCTGCTCCATCAATCCACAAAAGGTCTCAACGAGCTGGATCGGATCAGTCATGGCGAGGGCCTCTTCCGGGAAATTTTAGCGTACAGATTGAATGTATATCACCTACAGGCAGTATGGGAATATACTGAGCGCGTGTCCCGAGGTCAACAGTCCGCGAAAGTCGCAAAGACGCCTCGCGCTGCCCAGGCCGAAGCCACCCGCGCGGCGTTGATCGCTGCGGCCCGAAAGCTGTTCGTCGAGAAAGGTTATTTCGAGACTGGGACCGAGGAGATCGTGGCGGCCTCAGGTGTCGGGACCCGCGGGGCGTTGTATCACCACTTCGATGACAAGCGTGCGTTGTTCCAGGCGGTCTTCGAGCAGGTCGAAGAGGATCTGCTGGCCGCCGCCGGCGGCGCGGAGGACACTGGCGACGCGCTCGGCCGGCTACGATCCGGCCTCCTGAGATTCCTCGATGCTTCCCTTACTCCTGAGGTCCAGCGCATTTTGCTGATCGATGGGCCCGCTGTTCTGGGTTGGCAGACCTGGCGCCAGCTTGAAGGCCGGTACGGTGTTGGGGCCATTCACGGACTTCTCGAACGCGCTGTCTTAGAGGGATCCCTACCGGCTCAGCCCCTGATAGTTCTGGCTCACGTCTTATTGGCGGCCGTGGACGAAGCGGCGCTGGTGATCGCGAACTCCCCGGAGCCGATGGCCGCCCGTGACCAAGGAATCGCGGCGATCAGCCAGCTGCTAGCCGGACTGGGAGTTTCCTCGCCCCTGCGGTGAGGCGCGGTCGCGTCCCGTCGTTCAGCCGTTAGCGGTTGACACGCCAGACCGTATCTGAACATACTGTTTGCACGCTAATCACATACAGATCGTATGTCTTATGGTCGTCGGCAAAACTGACGCCCCCGCTTCGCCGTGAGCGCAGAGCTCGCCGGTGAACTGTCCCCGTGGTGTTGAGGAGCTCAAGGTGCCAATTCCCGACGACGTCGTGAACGACCTGGTGGACCACTTCGACCATCATGCTCCCGGGTTCGCTCAAGAAGGCGTCCCACAACGGGTCTACGCCGAAATGCGTGAACACTGCCCCGTCAAATGGAGCGATGCCCAGGGCGGCTTCTGGGTCACCTCGAAGTACCAAGACATCGTCCGCGTCGCCGATGACGCCGCGACGTTCTCCTCGGCATTGGGCAACTTGGTACCGCACGCCCCCGACGCGCTCCCCGAAGAAGAACGGTCCGCGCTGCTCGAGAGCGGGAAGGGCAGTGCACCTCCGGTGTTCTACGACCCGCCGCTGCACGGTGCGTACCGCCGCGCGTTGAACCCCTTGTTCACCCCGAAAGCCGTTCGCACACGCGAAGATTACATCCGATCCGTGACTGATGAGCGCATCGATGCGTTCATTAACTTGGGGTCATGCGAAATCGTGAGCGCATTCTGCGCACCGGTACCGGCAATCGTCGTCCTCGACTGGTTGGGACTTCCGACTGAAGGGTGGAAGCAATGGTCGGATGCGGTGCTGTCGCAGTTCGAAAACCCCGGTCAAACTGGGCCGGACCCGTCCAAGATCGATCTACCCGCAGTGCTCGCTGAGGTGCAGGATCGGCGGGCCAACCCTCGTAATGACGTGCTGACGGCGCTGTCCCAAACCGAGGTGGAGGGAGCGTTGCTCAATGACCTTGAGCTGCTTCAGATCGTCGCCGTCGTCATCTTTGCCGGGCTCGACACCACCACCAATGCCGTCGCCAGCTCGCTGGTCGAGTTGCAGCGCCACCCCGATCTGCGGGCCGAACTCGCCCGTACGCCCATCGAGGACCCGCTGTGGGGATCGGCCATCGAGGAACTGCTGCGCTATGTCTGCCCGGTACAGGGCTTCCGCCGGACTGCCCGTGAGCAGGCCCAAGTCGGTGACGCCCTTGTCAAACCCGGTGAGCGGGTATTCATGCTTTGGGCGTCGGCGAACTTCGACGAAGAGATATTCGACGATCCGACACAGTTAGATTTCCGCCGGAACAATAACCGGCACTTATCCTTTGGCCGGGGAATCCACCGATGCTCCGGCGCGCATCTAGCCCGCTTGGAGATGATGATCATGCTCCAGCAGCTACTGCACCGCCTGCCCGATTACGTCATCGACGAGACCGCACTGCATCTTCATCGCGACGTCGGATTGGTCTACGGATTCGGCTCCGTGCCGATGCGGTTTAACGCGCCCGCGGTGGCCGCATTTCATGATGCCTGAACTCACCCAGCGGTGGATGACAGACGGGTTCGCCCAACCCGAGTCGCCGGCCTACGACCCCACACGCGGCGTCATCTACGTCTCGAACATGACCGACAGCACCATCCCCGTCCCCGACCACGGCGACGGCTTCCTGACCAAGCTCGACACCGACGGCGCAACCATCGAGCCCAAATGGCTCACCGGGCTCAGTCAGGTCAAAAATATCGCAGTACATGGTGATTGGCTCTACGCCGCCGATTCGCACGCCCTGGTTGTGATCGACATCGACGCCGCGACGATCGTCGCCCGCTACGACGCGCCGAATTCGATGTACATCGACGGTGTCGCCGTTCACCCCAATGGTGACGTCTACGTCGGCGATCTCGGCAAGAACACTATCTGGCGGCTGACCCCGGACGGCGGGTGGGCGCCCTGGCTAGAGTCTGACCTCCTGCATCATCCCGACGGCCTGATCGCCGAAGAGGATCGCTTGATCGCCGTGGGATTTGGCGGACTCGGCCCGTTCCGCACCGATCCCGATGAACCCGAGACGGGCTACCTCAGTGCGATTGGCCTCGCCGACCGCTCCGTCACCCCGATCGGCGATGGCACCCCGATCGGTCACCTCGATGGACTCGCCGCGCATCCAGCCGGCGGTTACCTCGCCACTGACTCCATCAACGGCGCCCTGTTCACGATCGACGATGCCGGTCGAACCCGACTAGTCCACGACTTCCCCTCCACGTCAGGGCCCGCCGACATCGACGTCATCGCTGACCTCGGCTTGGTGTTAGTAGCCATGTTGTTCGAGAACGCCGTTCGAGCATTCGAACTGCCCGATCTATATGAAGGACAGTCCAGATGACGAACCACACGGCCCGCGTCGACGGACTCGACATCGACTACACCGACACCGGGATGGGTCCGACGGTGCTGTTCGTACACGGCGTTTTCGTGACCGGCGCCCTGTGGAACGACGTCATCGACGAACTCGGCGACGGGTTCCGCTGCATCGCCCCGACCTGGCCGCTAGGCGCACACAGCACCAAGACCGACGGCGCCGACCTCGGCGCCGAAGCGGCCTCCCGGCGCATCGTCCACTTCTTAGAGTCACTCGACCTGACCGATGTCGCCGTGGTCGCCAACGACACCGGCGGCGGCCTGGTGCTGGCCTCACTGGGTGATCCAACTCTGGACACGTCCCGCATCGCACGCCTGGTGCTCACGAACTGCGATAGCTACGAACACTTTCCGCCCGGCTCCTTCGCGCAGATCGTGAAGCTGTGCCGGTTCAGCTCCGCCGTCGGCGCCAGCATTCTGCGTTTGCTCGCCACCGAGCCAGGTCAGAGCTTCCTCACGGCGGTGGCCAAGCACCCCCCGACCGCCGAGCGGCAACGCGAGATCTTCGGGGCCTTCGCCACCAGCCGGACGGCCCGGCGCGACGCCGTCACCGTGACCGCATCGCTCGATCCCGCCCTCACGGTGCGCGCCGCGCCGGCGATTGAGGCGTTCAACAAACCATTCACCCTGGCCTGGGGCACCGACGACAACCTCTTCCCCGTCAGCCATGCCTACCGACTTCGCGACGCTTTCCCGCGCGCCACGTTGACTGAAATACCGGACTGCTCCACCTTCGTCATGACCGACGCGCCGCAAGAACTCGCCGCAGCGATCCGCAACGGATGACCGCTCGGCGACCGCCCGGCTGGCAGCGCCTGGCACGACCGGGGCCCCCGGGCCCGACGACCTCACCAGCGCCAACCCGTTGGCGGCTCAGATCAGTGCCGGCTCCAACCGACACAGTGAGAACAACAAAGTGGAGGAAGAGGACAACCCGTGACGACTACTGACAACCACACCAACAAATGCCCCGTGCTCAACTTCGACTACACGCAGACCGCGCCAGCAGGCACATGGATGAGAACTTACGACGAGCTGCGTGGCCAATTCCCCTGGTTCCGAAACGAATTCGGCCCTGGATTTTGGACTGTTGTCAATCACGAGGGGATTCTGGCGATCCTGCAGAACCCGCAGGTGTTCTCCAGCAGCGTCGTCACTGCGCTCGACCCCGACCCACAGTACAAGTGGATTCCCGAGATGCTCGACGGCGATGAGCACAAACAGTGGCGACGTCAACTCGGTCCGCTGTTCTCGCCCGGGGCAGTGGAGCGCCTCGACGACGCGGTCCGGCAACGCGCCATCGACCTCATCGAGGCGCTCGCCGACAAGAGATCCTGCGACTTCATGGCTGACTTCGCCCAGCAATTTCCGACCACCATTTTTCTGGAGATGATGGGTCTGCCCGTTGACGAGCTGGACCAGTTCATGGAATGGGAACATGCGATCCTGCACATCGCCAACGATGAAGAGGGTGTGAGGCGCAGAGCAGACGCATCCGTGGCGGTGATGCAACGCTTTGCGGCCATCATCGCCGAGCGGAGGATCGAGCCACGCGATGACATCGTCAGTAAGGCGCTCAACTACGAGGTCGACGGCAAACCCGTGACCGACGCCGACCTCCTGTCATTTTGCCTGTTGATGTTCATGGCCGGTTTGGACACCGTGTCCGCCACGCTCGGATGGATCTTTCTGCATCTGGCTCGCACGCCCGAGGATCGCGACCGTATCGTGCAGCAACCTGAACTCATCCCAACTGCCGTCGAGGAATTTGTACGGGCCTATGCGATCGTCATCCCGGCCCGTAAGGTGACCGAAGACATCGAAATTCAGGGCTGCCCATTCAAAGCCGGCGACATGGTGAACATCCCGCTCAGCGCCGCGACACGTGATGACGCCGCTTTTACAGATGCCCGCACGATTGATATCGAACGTAAACCAAACAATCACATCGCCTTCGGCGCGGGACCCCACCGATGCCTGGGTTCACACCTCGCCCGCCGTGAACTCAAGATCGCGATGGAGGAATGGCACAAGCGCATTCCGATCTATCGGCTCGCCCCAGGCGCCGAACTGTTCGAAACGGGTGGCCAGTTGGGCCTCACGACACTGCCCCTGGTTTGGGGCGTCGGGGCGTCGCCGGGCGCCGAGGCTGGTTCCTGAGCTGAGGCCGCCGGATCATCCCGGCCCACACGGCTTGGCTGAGCCGCGGGGCGGGGCACGGCCGACGGCCGTTGCGCGCGCCACACCACATAGTTAACCTAGTTTGATGAGCCAGGTTGGGTCGGTCGCTGCAAGTCGCATCATGTTGACAGTGGACTGTCGTAGTATGCGAGCCGCAGGGTGCTTGAGATAGCACTCGACGCAACACGCCACGGAAGGACGTCATGAGCGAGAGTCAGCCCACCGTAACGTGCCCGGTCAAGGATGTTGAGATGAACACGCCGGATTCACCTGCCCTGACGCACTTCCGTCGCCTGGATCACTGTCAAGACGACGCCCGTCCGGCGTTTCGCAACAGCGAGGCGGGCATGGACTACTGGGTCTTTACCGAGAACTCGGTGATACACGACGGCCTGCAGCGTCCAGAACTCTGGTCGAGCAGCGTTATTGTGCCGACGGAACCGGATCCGCCCTACAAGTGGATTCCTGTCATGCTCGATCCGCCCGAGCACACCAAGTGGCGCCACCTGCTGGGAGAGTACTTCTCGCCCGGCCGCGTGAAAGGTCTGCGGGAAGACCAGCAAAGGCTCGCAGCGGAACTGATCGATGGGCTGAGTGCCAACGGCCGCTGCGACTTTGTGGCCCAGATTTCGAGGGTTTTTCCGTCGACGGTATTCCTGACGATCATGGGCATGCCCGTCGAGGATCTCGATAAGTTCTTGGCCTGGGAAGACATCATCTTGCATCAGAGCGGGGTAGGCGAGGAGGTCAACGCCGCCAGGCTCGAAGGTATGGGCCACGTGATGGGCTACTTCTCGAATCTGATTCAGCAGCGGCGCGAGAACCGTGACCCGGATGCCGACGACATTGTCAGCAAGGCCGTCGACTGGGCCATCGACGGCGAACCGATCAACGACCTGGAGCTGCTCAACTGCTTGTTGCTGTTGTTCATGGCGGGGCTCGACACGGTGTCCAACCAGTTGTCCTACGCGATATGGCACCTCGCAAGTCATCCAACCGACCGTGCCAGGCTCGTCGCCGAACCGGCGCTCATACCTAAGGCGGTCGAGGAGATGCTGCGCGCTTATCCGATTGTGCAGACGGCACGAAAAGCAGTGCAGAACATGGATTTTCATGGATGTCCGGTCAAGGTTGGCGATATGGCGTCGTTCCCGTTAGCGCTCGCCGGACGCGACGAGGCAGTCTATGAAGACGCGCGGCGAGTCGACCTGGATCGGGGCGTCACTCGTCACCTCTCGTTCGGTGGTGGACCGCACCGCTGCCTCGGCTCCCACTTGGCCCGCCAAGAGATGGTTGTGGTCCTAGAGGAGTGGCACAAGCGTATTCCGGATTACAAACTCGCCGAGCAGGCGAAGGAGCATGGCGGTCAGATCTTCGGCCTGGACTCTCTACAATTGACATGGTACTGACGTGAGCGTGCTGCGCGCGTTCAGTACGCCGACGATCGACGATTAACAAGAGCAATGGCGAACACGGTCGGATTTCTTGGCGCCGGACAACTCGGTGAGCCGATGATCAAGCGGTTGCTCGGCGCTGGCAACGAGGCCGTGGTATATACCCGTCGTGAAGAGGTCCGCCGCCGCCTGGAGGTGAGCGGTGCGGCGACGGCGGATTCGGTTGCTGACCTTGCACGCGGCAGCGACATCCTCATCTGTTGCCTTTTTTCCGATACGCAGCTGCGCGAAACCGGTCTCGGGTCTGACGGTTTCATCGCCAATGCGAAACCAGGTGCTATCTTCGTTTCTCACACGACGGGTACGTTGTCCACCCTCGAGGCGTTACGCGACGGTTCTCCTGCGCCGCCGGTCATCCTCGATGCGCCGGTCAGCGGCACCGTCGAGAACATCACTGCGGGCAATCTGACCGTGCTGATCGGGGGACCGAGCGACGCCGTCGCCGCAGTAACGCCCATCCTTCGCGCCTACGCCGACCCGGTGGTGGCGACCGGTGCACTGGGCAGCGCGCTGGCGCTCAAGCTGATCAACAACCTGCTGTTCGCGGCCAACGCCCAACTCCTTGCCGCGGCAACGCAACTGGGAGACCGGTTGAGCGTCGCACCGGAGGTGTTGTTGTCCACCCTGCAGGTGTGCAGCGCCAGGAGTCACGCGGCGGAACAGGCGCACCGCGTCGGCGGCATGGACCGGTTCGCGGAGTTGGCCGGGCCGTTCTTGCGCAAGGACATCGCGGCGTGCCGCGAAGCCGCGGCCGAGGCAGGCGTGGAGCTGGGGCTGCTGGACACCGCAGTACGCGAGGGACCGCTGGCGTTGGACCACGCGAGCGCGGGGACACCCTGATGACGGGTCGACTCGCGGGGAAAGTCGCGTTCATCACCGGCGCCGCTAGAGGACAAGGCCGCGCACACGCCGTGCGAATGGCCGCCGAAGGGGCCGACATCATCGCCGTCGACCTCGCCGCCCCGCTACCCGAATCAGTACGTTACCCATCGGCCACCCCCGACGACCTCGCCGAGACCGTGGAGATGGTAAAGGCCGCAGGTGGCCGAATCATGGCTACTGCCGCGGACATCCGCGATCTGGACGCGCTGCGGACGGCCGTCGACGCGGGCGTCGAGGCCTACGGCGGGCTGGACGTCATCGTGGCCAACGCCGGAATATGTGTCCCGGCGCCGTGGAACGAGATCACGCCCGAGTCGTTTCGCGACATCATCGACGTCAACGTGACTGGTACGTGGAACACGGTGATGGCCGGTGCGCAGCGGATCATCGACGGAGGCCGCGGCGGGTCCATCATTCTGATCAGCTCCTATGCCGGGGTGAAGGTGCAGCCGTACATGGTGCATTACACAGCGAGCAAGCATGCTGTGACGGGGATGGCGCGGGCCTTCGCCGCCGAACTGGGCAAACACGACATCAGGGTCAACAGCGTGCATCCCGGTCCGGTCAACACTCCGATGGGCGGTGGCGACATGATCGCCGCGCTGTTCGCCGCGATCGAGACCAACCCGACGCTGAACAACATGGGGACCCCGTTTTTGCCGCAATGGGCCTGCGAACCGGAAGACATTGCCGCCGCGGTGTGTTGGCTGGCCTCGGACGAGTCACGCTTCGTCACAGCCACCCGGTTGTCGGTCGACCAGGGCATGGCGCAGTTCTAACGCTGTCGCCTCATTGCCTCGGCTTCGTCAGATCTGGTTGAGATACCGCTCGACCAGCGCGACTGACGTCTGCGGATAGCTACGAGCCGTGGCGGAATCGAGGCCGTCGCGCACCAAAAGCCGGGCGAGTCGGTTGTTGATCAATGACAACACGAACGCGGCCAGCAGTTGGTAGTAGGCGATGTCGCCGGTCAAGGTCCCGCCGAATTGCACATAGCGCCTGACGGTCTCGCCGTCGTCGGGTACACCGGCCAGACGTGTGAATCCCAGTGCTTCGCACAGGAAACGCTCGAACATCAGCCACCACCCGAGGTCGATTTCCGGTGGACCAGTGCCTGCGGTCTCCCAGTCGAACAATGCGACCACCGACAAGTCGTCACCGAAACACATGTTTCCGACGCGGGCGTCGCCCCACACCACCGTCTCGGCATCGTTGTCGGGTGCCGATTCGAGGAGCACTCGTAGAGCGTGAGCGAGCACACCCGCGCCGATGATCAGATCGCTGCGACACCACTCGTACCACTCGCTGAGTTTGTCGAGGTAGCGTTGCAACGCCGTACGGGTGGGGTCGGCGTCACCGCGGAGGAAACGCAACGTGTCAGAGTCGTTGACGCGGTGCACGTCGACCAGTGCGCGTAGCCCGTTGTCGCACAGCAGCCCCCGATCGCCAGCGGACAGCTCGACGGTCCAACCCCGCTTGTGCCAACTCGGAACGTCCGACGGTGTGCGCCCCCGTACTCGGCGCATCACATAGAACGGTGACCCCAGAACAGCGGCATCGCGTTCGATGCCGACAATCTCCGGAACTGGGATGCCGTGTGCACCAAGTCGTTGCATCACTTCGGCTTGTCGCGGCGCGTCGGGCACGGTGAACAACTGGTGGTCGTGGGCCTGCGCGCGCAGCACGAGATCCTCAGCACGGCGTAGGCCGCCGCCGTCGACCCAGGCGGCGGTGAAAAACGCCGTCTTGCCCGAGTACCCGGCCGGCGGTGCAGTGAATTCCGAGATGTGGAACGCTGTCGCGCCGGCCGGAGCCAGCCGCGGCGGCAGCCAAGACAGCAGCGCTTCGCCCACCCGGTCGCCCATGTTGCCGCGTGCGGATTTATACGCCATCGGCGTCCTTTCCAAAACTGAACACTACTGTCAGAATAACCATCATGGAGGGCAGGAGGTCGGGCAGTCCGGCGTCGGGGGCCTACGTGCTTCCCGGACGCGTCACCGATCCCGGCGCCGTGGTCGGTCAGGCGAAAGCTGCCGAGCGCCTCGGTCTGCGCACGATATGGCTCAGCGAACGGTGGGGAACCAAAGACCTCGGAGTGATCGTCGGCGCGGTCAGCCAGGTCACGTCGAGAGTCCGAATCGCCTCGGGCATAACCCATTGCCAGTCGCGTCATCCTGCACTACTGGCATCGCTGGCGATGACGGCGCAGGCGCTGTCCGGGGGGCGGTTCGTCCTTGGCGTTGGCCGCTCGCTGGACGCCATGTGGAAGGCTGCCGGGTTACCGACATCCACTAATGCTTCGATCGTCGACCACGCCGACATCTTCCGGCGCCTGTGCCGCGGGGAGAAGGTGCGCTACGACGGGCCCGCGGGCACCTTTCCATCATTGCGGCTCAACGACTTACCTGATCAGCCGGTGCCGCCGGTCGTTTTAGCAGCGATCGGACCGAAGGGCTTGCAGCTCGCGGGTCGTCACTTCGACGGCGTGCTGCTGCATCCATTCCTGACGCCTGCCGCCGTGCAACGGTCGGTGAGTGTCGTGCGCGACGCCGAGCGCGCGGCCGGGCGGCCGGCCGGCAGCGTACGGATTTACGTCACCGTGGTGGTGGCTTGCGAGCTTCCTCCCGAGGAAGAACTCGCAGTGGTCGGAGCACGAGCGGTGACCTACTACCAGATCCCGGGCTTCGGAGAGCGATTGGCGGCCACAAATGGGTGGAGTCCGGAGCCGTTGACACGGTTACGATCCCATCCGCTGCTCAACGACATCAAAGGCTCCGCCGATTCCGTCCTGACCCGCGAGCAACTCGTCGAGGTCGCGTCGGTGTTGCCTGCGGCATGGACCGGTGAGGCGGCGGCGACCGGGTCGGCGTCTACCTGCGGCCAAGTATTTCATCGCTACCGACAAGCGGGGGCGGACGAGCTGGTGTTGCACGGGAGTACACCCGGGCGGCTCGGTCCCCTCTTCGCGTAGGCAGCTGATCAGGTTAGCTGAAATACGGTTAAATATCGAGCGGATTAATCCTAGGATTCGGCCATGGATCTGATGTCGTCACACAACAAGCACCTACGCGACACGTGGCGTCGCGACGGTTGGCACTCGGACAGTACGTGTTTGGATGCCTTCGAAGCCGCTGCGGACGAATACGGCAGCGCGACATTGACGTTCGTAACCGACGATGCAGTGCGCAGTCCGACGGTGGGCGAAATACGTGATCAGGCCTTGGTCGTGGCGGCCTCGCTGCAGCGGCTCGGGGTGCGCGCCGGTGACGCGGTCGCAGTTCAGCTGACCAATCGTGTCGAGTGTGCGGTCGCCTATCAGGCGGTGTTGTTGTGCGGCGCGGTGCTGGTGCCGATCGTGCACATCTACGGCGTGACCGAGGTGAGTTTCATCCTTGACCAGTCGCGCGCGAAAGTACTGATCATGCCCGAGCGACACAGATCGACGCTGTACCGCACACGGCTGCAACAACTGTCTCGCAGCGACTCGCTGCAACATGTCGTTATGCTGGACGCCGAACCGGGCGAGGGCTACCGCGCGTGGGCGCAACTGGACACGCCCGCCACCCAGTACCGACGGCCCGCCGTCGATGCGGACGGAGTGTGCCTGCTCCTGTACACGTCGGGCACCACGTCTGCGCCCAAAGGCGTGCAGCACACCCACAACACGGTTCTCGCCGAGCAGAGAACCATGCCGGCGCTGCTGGCCGGTAAACCCGACGACGTGTCGCTGGTGACCTTTCCGCCCGGCCACATCGCGGGTTTGGCGTCCATGCTTCGGCCGTTGTTGACCGGCGCCCGGACCGTCTTCACCGATGGCTGGGACCCGGCACTGGCCGTCGAGGTGGTACATCGTTTCGGCGTGACCTGCACCGCGGGAACACCGTTTCACCTGGCTGGCATCCTGGACCTGGGCGACACCGGGGGCAAGCTCGCAAGTCTGCGGGAGTTTCTCGTGGGGGCCGCACCGGTCGCCGAGGAGATCGGCCGGCGGGCCGCGCGAGCCGGAATCAGCACCTTCCGCAGTTACGGCGCCACCGAACACCCCACTGTCACTGGCGAACACGAGGGCGAGCCGCAGTGGGCCCGTCTCCGTACCGACGGAAAGCCGCTGCCGGGTTCTGCGGTCCGCGTCGTCGGGACCGACGGCGCAGACTGCCCGCCGGGCGTGGACGGCGAGGTCGTCGTGCGCGGTCCTGACCAGTTCATCGGTTACCAAGACCCCGCCCTGGATGCCAACGCGTTCACCGCCGACGGCTGGTTCCGCACCGGTGACCTCGGGCAGCTCGACGCCCAAGGCAGATTGACCATCACCGACCGGATCAAGGACGTCGTCATCCGTGGCGGCGAGACCATCTCCTCGGGTCAGGTCGAAGAGGTCCTCAACGCGCATCCCGCGGTCGCCGACGGCGTTGCCGTCGCGGCCCCGGATTCGCGTTACGGTGAAGTGGTCGCCGCGGTGGTGATCCTCAAACCGGGGTGCGTGCTCGACCTCGACAACCTGCGCGCCCACTTTGCCGCATCGGGATTGTCCAGGCAGAAGACCCCAGAACGTCTCGCCATCGTCGACGAGCTACCACGCACCTCGCTGGGCAAGGTGCGCAAAGCCCAATTGCGCACTGACCACTTCGGTGCCGGCGGCGGTTGAAACATTCACGCGACAACAGGGTTCAGTGTGACCGGACTCCGAAATCGATGTCCTGAAGGCCGGCGAACGGTGTGAAGCCGGGCTTGTCCAGCCACGACGGCGCCGCGTCGTGGCTGGGTTCCGGGCGTGCCCAGTCCACCCAAGGCCCCCAGTCCTCGCGGCGGAGCTTCTGCTGCAATGTTTGCGGGTGTGCGGCTTCGGCGGCCGCGTAGCGCTTCGCGAACTGCTTCATCTCGGGCAGCAGCCAAACATCTTCCTCGGAACGCCATCTGCCACCGCCGGCGTACTCGATGAATTGATACGAAGGGAAGTCGATGGGCGCTGCGCCCGGTTGCGGATTATCGGCGCGGTTGGTGTATGCCACCCGCGTGCCATCGATGACGTACCAGACCAGCGGACTGTAGACCTGCGGTGCGGCGCCCATCGTCCCTTCGAGGAACTTGGTGATTTCCGCCGGACCGGTGAACGTTCCGTAGAAGTGGTCGAAGTAGGTCGCGTCGTCGGTAAAGAGGCCGGCCCAGGCCTGCCAGTCCTCGAGCACCGGGCCGGTCATGAAATAGCGTCGAAATTCCCGCTCGACTTCCGCCGCGGTGGTCATCCGCCGAGCCGCAGGCCGGTATTGCGAGTGCCGAACACGTCGGTAGCCATGATGGCGCCGAGCTTCTCTGCATCCCAGCGCTTCTGGCCGTTGGAGACAGATGCGACAGGATGCCAGCCCTTGAGCAGTTGAAGATGTTCGCCCATCGCGCGGATCACTTGGCCGCTGATGTGGCCAGCCTCCGGACTGGCCAACCAGGCCACGACCGGTGAACCCAGTGACGGGTCCTTAAGGTCGAACTCGTCCTCGGCGCGTTCGTCGGGCTCGATCGGCGCCTGCGCGCCGGGCATGGACGCCGACATCCGGGTCCGACCACCCGGGCTGATCGCATTCACAGTGGCGCCGATCGACGCCAACTCCAGGCTCAGGGTCTGGGTCAGACCGACGATTGCGGCCTTCGCGGCACTGTAATTGGTCTGCCCGAAGTGGCCGTGCAGACCGGCTCCGGAGGTGGTGTTGATGATGCGCCCGTAGACCTTTCCGCCGGATTCCTTCGATTCCGCGCGCCACTTGCGGGCGACCGCGCGGCTGGTAAGCCAGCTACCGCGGACGTGCACCCGCATCACCAGGTCGAAATCGTCGGCGGACATGTTCCAGATCGCCTTGTCCCGAACGATTCCCGCGTTGTTGACGACGATGTCCAGCCGCCCCAACTGTGAGTAGGCTCGCTCGACGGCGAGGTCGACCTGCTCCTCGTCACCGACGTCGCTGAAGTCCGAAACTGCGGTCCCACCGCGGCTTTCGATGATCGCCACCACTTCGTCGGCCACCTTGCCGGTGCCCTCGCCGGACAAACTGGTGCCCAGGTCGTTGACGATCACGGTGGCGCCGTGCTTGGCCAGTTCGAGTGCGTGGCCGCGGCCGATGCCGTGCCCGGCCCCGGTCACCAGGGCGACTTTGCCGTCGAGTAGTCCGGTCATGGGCTCTCCTCGGTTGGTGTGAAGACCGTCAGATAGGGACTGTCGGGATCGGCGTCGTCGACTGGGCGAAACACGGCGGTGACCGGCATGCCGACCCGAAGGTGGTCACCATCGGCGCCTTCGATCGCCGTCATCAACCGTGGGCCCTCGGCCAGTTCGACGATCGCGGCCACATATGGCAGTCGCTCCTTGAACGGTGCCAAATCATTGACGTAGACAGTCGAATACGTATACAGCGTTCCGGTCCCGCTCGCCCTCACCGGCCGCACGTCCTCACTCCAGCAAAAGGGGCAGAACGGGCGCGGATAGTGATGGACCTTGCCGCAGGCCGCGCATTCGGCGATCAGCAATTGACCCTGCCGGGCGGCCTCCCAGTAGGGAGCGCTGGCCGCGTCGATCGTTGGTATGTCAGCGCGGGCCACCTTTACCACCCGGTGAATTCGGTCGGTCGTTTCTCCACGAACGCCTGAACGCCCTCGGTGGAGTCGTGTGAATACGACTGGATCTCCTGCGCCATTGCCTCGGCGACGAATGCACCGGACCGATCGGTGTCGGGGGAGTCGTTGAGCAGCCGTTTGGTGAACGCGATCGCGGACGTGGGCGCTCCGGCGAGCCGGCTGGCGAAGTCGGTGACCGTGGCATCGAAGTCGGCGGCGCTGACCACCCGGTTCACCAGACCCAGCGTGAACGCTTCTGCCGCCGAGAGCTTTTCACCGAAGAACGCCATCTCCTTGGCCTTCTGCATGCCGATGCGGCGCGGCAACAGGTAGCAGCCGCCGCCGTCGACGACCAGTCCGCGCTTGACGAAAGACTCCGCGAAGTAAGCGGTCTCGGTGGCGATCACCAAGTCGGAGGCGTACACGATGTGGGCCCCCAGGCCCGTCGCGGCGCCGTGCACCGCGGCGATGACCGGTTTGTTGCAGTCCAGCACGCTAGCCACCAGCTTCTGCGCGCCGTTCATGATGCGCCGGGTCGGCTCCAGCACCCGCTTCTCGCCCTTCGCGCGGCGCTCGGCCAGCGAGCCCACGTCGGCGCCTGCACAAAAGTGCTTGCCGTTGGCCCGCAGCACCACCACGCGCACCTTCTCGTCGGCGTCGGCGGCGGCTAACAACGCGATGAGCGCATCACGATCGTCGGGGCGTACCGCGTTGGCCGCGTCCGGCCGGTTCAAGGTGATCGTCATGACGCCGTCCGCGACGTCGGACAGCACCGCTGCCTGAGCGTTCATGGTGTGTAGGTGGCCTTCAAGTGCTTGATGCCGTTGACGAAGTTCGACCGCAACATGACCGGTTTGCCCGCGGCGGTGATGTCGGGGTAGCGAGCATAGAGCATTTGAAACGCCACATTCAGCTCGAGTCGCGCCAGGTGGGCCCCCAGGCAGAAGTGTGGTCCCGGTCCGCCGAACGCGATGTGGTTATTGGGTTTTCGCTCGATGTCGAAGCGCTCCGGCTCCTGGAAGACCGCGGGGTCGCGGTTGGCGGCGGGATACCAGAGGACGACCTTGTCGCCGGCGTTGAAGGTGTGGGTGACCGCGCCTTGCGAGTCGGTCAGCGTCACGCCGTCGCGGGTCACTGTGCGGCGCATGTGAATCACGGGGCTGGCGTACCGCAAAATTTCCTCGACCGCCGTGGGCGCTCTGTTGTCGTAGTCCGCCACCAGGCGGTCGCGTTGCTCGGGGTGCGCGCTGAGAATGAGCAACCCGTGGGTCAGCGCATTGCGCGTGGTCTCGTTGCCTGCGCCGATCAGCAGGATGAAGAACTTCGCCAGCTCCTGGGGGGTCAGGTTCTCCTCGTCTGAGGTGACGAGCTTGCTGATCACGTCGTCGCGGGGGTGGGCGATGCGGTCCTCGGCGATCTGCTTGAGCAGCTCGATGAGCCGCTCGCTGGTGTCGCTGACGGCTGCTTCGATGCCTGCGACGGTCTGGTCTGGTACGTACTCGGGGTCCGAGGCGCCCAGCACGACGTTCGTCGCGCGCAGGATGAACTGTTCGTGTTGGCGGGGAACGCCGAGCATGTTGTCGATAATGCGCAGCGGCAGCAGCGTCGCGAACGACGAGACGAAGTCGCACTCACCCGAACGGGGCATCTCTTCGAGGATCTCGGCGGTGGTCTCTTTTACCAGGCCACGCAGCTCGGAAAGCATGCGAGGGGTGAAGCCGCGCGAGACGATCTTGCGCAGCCGCATGTGCTCGGGATCGTCCATGTCGATGATCGAGCCGCGATATTCGCGCATTTCAGCGGTCTGGTCGAAGATCTGGGTTCCCTGCCCGGAACTGAAGTCGCCGGTGCGGCGGCTGATGTCGACGACATCGCGGTGGGCGCCGACCGCCCAGAACCCGCGGGGCTGCGGCGAGTCGGGTCGGTTGGTACGGACAAACACCGGGCCGCCGGCTTCACGAAGGCGCCGATAGAGCTCCGACCGGTCAGCCGGATGATCCTGCCACCACTGCAGGTCGATCAACGGTGCGAACTGCTGCTCGTCGGTGTCGATCGCGCTCACAGCATCCGATTCTGGCACTCATGTCACTTACAAGCAACGCCGGGTACGGGTTAAGGTCGGGCAACGGCCGTAATTTTCTGTTGATTGCCCGGCGCATCTAACATCAGTGTCACCGGGCGGAGGGAGTAGAGCAGATGACCTTGCGAGTCGGCATCATTGGCGTGGGATGGGGCGCACACGTCCAAGTACCCGGTTTTCGGGCGGCCAAGGGCTTCGAACCCGTCGCGCTGTGTGCGCGCACACCCGAGCGTCTGGAACGCGTGGCCCGCAAGCTGGGCATCGAACAGACCTCCACCGATTGGCGGTCGTTCGTCACCCGCGACGACCTTGACGTGATCTCGGTCGCGACCCCTACCGTGCTGCACCACGAGATGGCACTCGCCGCACTGGAGGCAGGCAAGCCCGTGCTGTGCGAGAAGCCACTGGCGGGTGACCTGCAGGCTGCCCGCGACATGGTGCGCGCCGCGGCGGACTCCAACCTGCCCACCGCCTGCTGCTTCGAAAACCGTTGGAATCCGGACTGGTTGGCCGTCGCCGACCGGGTGCGCTCAGGTTTCCTCGGTTCGCAGTACTTTGCGCGGGCCAGTCGCAGCGCGTCCTACTGGCATCCGAGTCATCCGCTGCAGGCCCATTGGATGTATGACCGCGAGCAGGGCGGCGGCTATCTTGCCGGCATGCTGGTGCACGACCTCGATTTCCTATGCAGCCTGCTGGGCCGCCCGATGTCGGTGTGCGCCGAGGTCCGTACCAGCGACCCCGTCCGCCAACTGCCTGACGGTGCAACCCTGAACGTCACCGCCGACGACACCGCGGCGCTGCTGATGCGTATGGAGTCCGGGGTCACCGTCGTGTTGAGCCTCACGGTCATGGGCGCCCACGCCGATCACTATCGTCTCGAATTGTTCGGTTCCGATGGCACCATCATCGGCGACGGCGACTTGCGTTCTGCGGAATATCGCCTCGGCGCCGCCACCGATGCGGGATTGGGTCCCCTGACGGTTGATGAGCGTGAGCCCGCGCACCCTGAGCGGTTGCCCGGGGGGCTGGCGGGCCACGCCAGCAGGGCGATGGCGTTGATGCTGCAGGATTGGCTGCCCGCCTTCGACGGCGGCCCGAGCGGCGCGGCCACCTTCGAGGACGGTTTGCTCTCGCTCGCGGTGATCGATGCGGCGCATCGCTCATCTGAAGGCGGTGGTTGGGAGCCCGTGCAGGCCTGAGGCGCGGGTCGAGCGATCAAAGGAAGGGAACAGCCCGATGAAAGGTGGACCGTCGATCAAGCATCTCGACGATATACCGGCCGAGGAAATGCTGCGTTACGAGTTCGCCGATGGTCGCACGGCGTCGATCTGGGAGAAGTGGATCGAGCTTTCGCCCCGTTACTTCGCGTTCTGGAACAAGTGGGATCCGGGTGCCATCTCCTCGCAGCACGGTCACACCGGCGATCACAGCAACTTCATTCTGGCCGGTGAGATCCGCTGCGGCGACGTAGTCGCCCGCGCTGGTACGCACATCATGCTCGAGTGGGGGGACGTGTTCGGACCCTGGGAGGCTGGCCCTGAAGGATGCGAACTGTACGGGTTCATCGCCGGTGAGGGACAACCGTTCAGTGGCGATACCACCGCGTACGAGGCGTTGCTCGAGGCGCGTGGCGCCCGGTCGGTACCCTTACCGATGCCAGAACGCTTGCCGCCGTGGATACTCGCCAAACTAGGTGTGCCATTCACCTCATCGACCACCAACTGGGAGGCGTCGACCTGAGCCGCTCGGGTGTCGTGCTCGTCGTCGGAGCTAGTTGAGGGACGAGCCGGCGTCGACCGTGACGTGTCGGCCGGTTATCGCTCGCGATTCGTCCGCTGCCAAGAACGCCACCGCAGCGGATGCGTCGGTGTCAGCCCAGGTCGCAGCCGGCCATAACATCGTCGAAAGCGAAGCCGCGCCAGCGTGATTGCCTCTGCTATCCACGTCGAGCATGACGGGCCGATGCAACCGTCCGGCACGCCGCACATCGCCGGCATCCTTCGCGCCGCTGACGGTGTTTACCCGGATGCCCTGTGGCGCTAGTTGGTTGGCCAGCGTTTTCACGTACTGCGAGACCATCGACTGGGCGAGCTCATATGCTGCTCCACCGAGCCCCTGCGGTCGATCGAAAAACGGTCCTTGCGGGGAGTATGTGGGACCAGAAGCGATGAGAGACGAGCCTTCGACCAACCGGGGCATCGCGGCACTGAAAGTGTTGACCACCCCGATGAAGTCGACGTCGAAGGTGTCTATGAAGGCCGCGATTGGGGCGTCCGGCCGAGTCGGGGCAATGGCGGCGTTGGCGACGACGACATCGAGCGTGCCGAGTTGCCGCACCGCGGTGTCGACGGCGATCTCCATTTCGGTTCGATCGCAGACATCGCACCGATACACCGCCGCTCTTCGGTCGAGCTTCTCGATCATGGAGGCGGTGCGGTCGAGGTCTTCGCTCGTCGCGAGTGGATAGTCGCACGACGGGATGTTGTCGCACAGATCCACCAACATGACGTCTGCGCCTTCCCAGGCCAAGCGCAGCGCGTGGCTTCGACCGCGACCCCTGGCTGCGCCGGTCACGAGCGCCACCTTGCCCGCGAGACGTCTACTGGTCACGACCTTCTCCGGCGAGAAGTCCCCCGGCGGGCGGATAGATCAGTACGCCCCGGATATTGGCGCCGGCGTGCATGTCGGCGTAGCCGTCGTTGACCTTCTCCAACGGATAGGTGCGGGTCACCATGGATTCGAGGTCGACCTGCCCGGCGCTGTACAACTCGAGGATTTTCGGGATGTCGGCTCGCGGATTGCCCGAGCCATAAAGGGTTCCGATGATCTGCTTTTCGGTCAGGGTGAGGTCCATCAGGTTGGCACGAATCTCGCGTTCCAGCATCGGGTGGATGTTGGTGACCACCAACCGGCCCCGCTTTGCCGTCATCGTCAGCGCCCTGCCGACCAGTTGACCGTCGCCGACTCCCATGGCGCAGATGAACTTGTCCACGCCGCGGTTCCAGGTAGCCTCGGCGATAACGTCTTTGGCCTCGTCCCAGTCCGCTGCGGTATGCGTGGCCCCCATCTTCACCGCTTCGGCCCGCTTGTACTCCGAAGGGTCGATGACCGTGATCGTGCGGGCACCCGCGAGCCGGGCGCCCTGTACCGCCGCGGCGCCGATGCCTCCGACGCCGGCGACGGCGACCGTGTCGCCCGGCCGGACCTCGGCGGCGTACACCGATGATCCCCAACCGGTGATGAAGCCGCAGCCGAGAAGGCAGGCCAGGTCGAGGCGATAGTGGTCTGGGACCTTCACGCAACTCGCCTCGTGCACCACGGTGTGGTGCGCGAAAGAACCGACGCCGCAGGCCAGCGCGAGGTCTTCGCCACCGAGATGGTGGCGGGCGGTTCCATCGTGAATCTGCATGCCCGAGTAGATCTTTGCGCCGAGGTCGCACAGGCTCTGATGCCCTGTCGAGCATGAGGGACACCGGCCGCACGACGGAATGAAGCTGAACACGACGTGGTCGCCCGGCGATAACCACGACACGTGTTCACCGACGGACTTGACCACGCCCGCACCCTCGTGGCCGCCGATGCACGGCAACCGGATCGGCATGTCGCCGGTGACGAGGTGGTCGTCGGAGTGGCACATGCCCGAAGCGTGTAGTTCGATCAATACCTCGGTCGCCTTCGGCGCGTCGAGGTCGATGGTCTCGACGGACCATGGTGTGTTGCGTTCGAACAGGACCGCCGCCTGCGTCTGCACTGAAGCCCCTTTCGGCTCAACGAATGATGGCCTGGTATTCGACGAAGCCTGCGATGCCCTCGGGGCCCCCTTCACGCCCGATCCCGGACTGCTTGAATCCACCGAACGGGCTGGCGAAGTCGAGCACGGCGGTCGAGTTGACGGCCACCGAACCTACTTGCAGCCGGGTCGCCACTGCCGCCGCCCGTTCGTCGTCGGCGGACCACACCGCGCCGACCAGCCCGTAACGGGAGTCGTTGGCGGTGGCCACCGCCTCGGCTGCGTCGTCGGAGCCGCTGTCGTCGTAGGCGATCACGACCGCGACCGGGCCGAAGACCTCTTCGCGGGCGATCTCCATGTCGTTGGTCGCGGCGACGAGCGCGGGTGAGACGAACCAGCCTGCGCCGTCGGGCCGGTCACCTCTAACCAGGACGGTGGCGCCCTCGCCTGGCGCGCGCAGCAGGAACCCCTCGACCCTGTCGCGCGCGGCCTCGTTGATCAGCGGACCGATGTCGGTGGCCCGATCGGCGGGATCCCCGACTCTCAGCCCGGAGACGGCGGCGCTAAGTGCGTCCACGAATTCGTCGTACCGGCTCCGCGGCAACAAAATTCGCGTCAGCGCGGCGCACAGCTGACCATTGTTGCCCATCACGCCGGCAACCAAACCCGGCACCGTCGTTTCGAGCGGCGCGTCGGCCAGCACGATCGCCGCCGACTTGCCGCCCAGTTCGGTGCTGCACCGGCGGATTCGGGAGCCGCACGACGCCGCGACCCTGGCGCCGACGGCCGTCGAACCGGTAAAGCTGACCTTGTCGACCCCTGGATGTTCCGTCAGCAGCTCACCGGTTACGGCGCCGCCGTTGACGACATTGACGACTCCGTCGGGCAACCCGGCTTCCTCGATCGCCTCCATCAGCACACCGAATTCGAGCGGGGCGTCGGGCGCCGGCTTGAGCACCGCCGTGCAGCCGGCCGCCAGGGCCGGAGCGAGCTTCAACGCGGCGATGAACAACGGCGTGTTCCAGGGCACGATCGCGCCCACCACTCCGACGGGGAGCTGACGCACCTCGACGGTGCCGCCCGTCATCGAGGGACGGGTGGCGGAGAAGGGATAGTCGGGCGTGATCGACGCGTAGGCGCGCAGCACGCCGACCGCGGTGATGACCTGACCAAACGTGCTCCAGGATCGTGGTGAGCCGATCTCGGCGGTCGTCAGGTCTGCCAGTTCACCCTTGCGGGCGTTCAGTGCGTCCGCCAGTCGCCCCAACGCGGCACCGCGATCCGCGGGAGAGACCCGCCGCCACGGCCCCAGCGCGCCGTGGGCGGCCGCGACCGCGGCGTCCACTTCTTGCGGGCCGGCAACACCCACGGTGCCGAGGTGCTGACCGGTGGTCGGCGACGTCACATCCAGCTTCCCGGCGTGCGCGCACGACACCCATTTGCCCGCGACATAGCTTGCCGCCAACTCGACCATGGCCACCGATTCTGGCAGCAATGTCATCTTTGGACAAGCAGCTCATTGGTGTCGAAGCGATATTTCGGTTTCCGTTCTTCATATTTTCTGACAGTATTGGTCACTATGACTGCATCGCCCGACAGTGGCGCCGAGGGCCGTGCCGGAGGGTCGTGGGAGCTGGTGGTCGAGCGTGGCAAGATCGCAGAGTTCGCCGAGGCCATGTCGTGCGACAACCCCGCCTACCGCGGTCCGGCAGCGATCATTCCGCCGACATTCCTCACCACCGCCGGTCGCTGGGCACCGGCTGGCGTCCGGGTGGACGTGGGCTTCGACCGCAAGCGCCTACTGCACGGCGAGCAGGAATACATCTTCCACGGTGACCTGCCCGCCGCCGGGGACGTCCTGACCGCACGGGAAAGGGTCGTCGATCGGTACTCGAAACCCGGAAAGCGAGGGGGCACAATGCGCTTCGCCACGGTGCTCACCGAGTACCGCGATGCTGGGGGAGCGCTCGTCGCGGAGGCCAGAGCCACGTTCATCGAGACGGCCCCGCGATGAGCCCCGGCGACGGGAGCGCGGCACGGATGGCGGCTGCCACCGCATGGAGGGCGGGTATGCGGGCGCCGGTGCGCGAGTTCGGCCCGCTGACCAGGCAGATGTTCGTGCGCTACGCCGGCGCGTCCGGCGACTTCAACCCCATGCATTACGACGACCAGTTCGCGCAGTCCGCGGGCTACCCCTCGGTATTCGCCCAGGGCATGTTCTCTGCGGCGCTGCTGGCCGGGTTTGCGACCGACTGGCTGGGCGCCGGCGCCGTGCGCCGTTTTGGCGTCCGCTTCCGCGAGCAGGTCTGGCCGGGTGACGTATTGACCTGCTCGGGCACTGTGACCGCGGTATCGGCGGAACATGCCGGCGAACGCCTCGTCGTGGAGTTGACCGCTACCCGGCAGACGGGCGGCGTTGCGATCACCGGCACCGCCGAGTTCGTCCACCTCCAAAACACCGCTCGATGCGACGCGGGTGAGGCCGATCGGCCATAGGCTGGCAACACTATGTCCGAAGCCTCGATCGTCCGACGGGCCAGCTACGGTCCCTCCAGCCCCGCAGTGGGTGCTCGCGGCGCCACCACCCGGGGTCGCATCGCCGAGGTTTCGTTGGACCTGTTCGGCCGAATCGGGTACTTCGACACGTCGGTCGACGCGATAGCCAAAGCGGCCGGAGTGTCCCGGGCCACTCTCTATCAGTACTTCAAGGGCAAGGACGAGATCTTCCTCGAGCTGCTCAACGAATGCGGCAGTGCGTTGTTCCGGGTGGCGCGGCGCATCGGTCCGCTCGGACCCGACGAGGTGGGCTTCGACAACCTGAACTGGTGGCTGGGCGAATGGAGCTGGGTATTCGACAAGTACTCCACGATGTTCGTGCAGTGGACGGCTATCGCCTCGTCGGATACCAAGGTGCGTCCCGAAATCACCCGATTCGTGCGCGGTTACAACCACCGACTCGCCGAGCGGCTCGCCGGCTCCGGACTCAAAGGCCTGGACCCGGAGGTCGCGGCCATGATCATGACCGCACTGGTGCACCGCATCAATCTGTTTGTCCATACCGACCGCGCTTATGGCCGTAGCGCCAAGGATGCGGTCGACACGTTGTCGGTATTTCTGCAGCTGATGTTGTTCCCCGACACCCCACGATCGGTGCTGCGCTCACTCCCTTTGCACGCCAGCACGGATCCGTCGGCCGAGATCGACGCCCTCAAGGTGCCCCCGGCGCCAGACGTCGCGGGGCTCTCGATCAGCGAACGCACCACCAGCCTCAGCAAGCGCGCCGTCAGCACCGTAAGCGCGTTGGCCGATGCCGGCGCCGCCCAGTTCCGGGCTCGCGGCTATCGCAGCACCAGTGTCGACGACATCGTCGAGGCGGCCAGCGTGGCGCGGGGCACGTTCTACAAGTACTTCAGCGACAAGCAGGACCTGCTCGCCGCCGTGGCCGCCGAAATCTATGGCACTGGAACGGCGTTCGCCCACCGGATCGCCGACGTCGATCCGGTGGCCAAGCAGTCGACGCTGCGGCATTGGCTGGGTACCTACGTGGAGTTCTACGACAAGTATTCGGGATGCATCGAAGCGTGGGCCGAGGGCGCCACCGACGACCCCACCATCGTGAGCATCGGGGAGAACGGACAGGTGCAGATGGATATCGGCGCGGCCAGGATGCTGATCCGCGGACCGGGTCGGTATCCGTTCGACCCGGTGGTCTCCGCACTGATCCTGCGTGCGCTCGTCACCCGCGTGCCGCAGGCCGCTCTGGATCTGCCCGAACCGATTGACGACGACGAGCTCGTCGATGTGTTGATGGCTTGCATCCACCGCGGTTTCTTCGGCCGCGCAAAGTAGTACGAGTCCTGCCGCTATGCCGTCGTAATACCAGCGGCGATGAGTTCGTCGATCGCCTGCGCCGAATATCCCAACTCGCGCAGTATCTTTCGGTTATGCGCGCCCAGCGCGGGCACGTCGCCGATCACCGGATCGACGCCGGCCAGGCCCGTGGGTGGCGGCAGCGCGGCGACCGGGCCGCCGGGCGTCTGAATCTCGTGCCACCGATTCCTTCCGACGAGCACGGGATGCGACCACAACTGGTCGACACCGTTCATACGTGCGTGTGCCACGCCGGCGCTCTGCAGGCGCTCTTCGAGTTCCTCGGCGCTCAGCCGCGCCGCTACTGAGCTGATGATCGCCTCCAACTCGTCACGGTGCGCTACCCGATGCGGGTTCGTCGCGAACCGCGGGTCGGTGACGAGATCCGTTCGCTCCAGGACGATCTCGCAAAGCCGCTGCCATTCGGCCGGGTTCTGCACGGCGAGCAACACGGTGCCGCCGTCGCCCGCGGTGAATGGGCCGTAAGGGGCGATCGTCGGATGCCGCGCACCCGTGCGCGGCGGCACCGTTCCGCCGTAGCGGCCGTAGTAGAGCGGCTGGGACATCCATTCGGCCAACGCATCGAACAACGACACCGACACCGGATGGACCGAACCTGTTGTGGCACGGGTGTAGAGCGCGGTGAGGATTCCGGAAAAGGCGAACATGCCGGCGGCGATATCGGCGATCGACACACCGGTGCGCGCCACCTCCGCCGGCGAACCGGTCACCGACAACAACCCCGCCTCGGCTTGTACCAAAAGGTCGTAGGCCTTCCGATCGCGCCACGGTCCGTCCTGCCCGTAGCCGCTGATGGTCGCCGTGATGGTCCGTGGGTGCGCGCGCGCCACCGATCCGGCGTCCAATCCCACCCGAGCCGCGGCGCCGGGCGCCAGGTTTTGCACCAGCACGTCGGCGCACTCGAGCAGACGCTCAACGACGTGTCTGCCCTCGGGCTGCTTGAGGTCGACAGTCAACGACTGTTTGCCGCGATTGAGCCAGACGAAGTAACTCGACTCCCCGCGCACCGTGCTGTCGTAGCCGCGGGCGAAATCGCCGCCCTGCGGACGCTCGACCTTGATCACCCGTGCGCCGAGGTCCGCCAGTTGACGAGTGGCGTACGGCGCGGCGACCGCCTGCTCAAGGCTCACGACGGTGATGCCGGCCAGCGGCGTATTCGTCATGTCGGCGGCGAATTCCGGGCCGGCTCACCGGTCCAACCGCCCGTCTCGTAGTTGGCGGTACTAGCCGAATCGCGGACGCACACAGAGCAGGACCCCCGAGGATTAGATGACGGTTACGTCAGAAACGATATCAGGATGACCTAGGTTCCCCCTTGATGCGTGCACAAAAGGACAGCACCACGTGTACGCAGTGTCAGATCCTTTCGCTAGGCTCATCAGGTGTCAGACAGCTGCCCGCAGGCACCGGTGGGTCCTCTGAACGGCGTCAAGGTCGTCGAGCTCGCGGGCATGGGCCCCGGGCCGCACGCCGCGATGTTGCTCGCCGACCTCGGTGCCGAAGTGACGCGGGTTCAGCGGCCCGGGGGTGATGGCGGGGGCGCCCAGCTGCGTGGGCGCCGGATCGTTTCCGCCGATCTCGAAGACGCCGCCGAGCTGAACGGGGTGCGCCGCCTCATCGACGAGGCTGACGTTCTCATCGAGGGGTTCCGACCCGGCGTCGTCGAACGCCTCGGCCTCGGACCTGACGAATGTTGCCGCAGCAACCCGCGATTGGTTTACACCGCATCACCGGATGGGGACAGACCGGTCCCCGTGCTCGACAGGCCGGCCACGACATCAACTACGTTGGCCTTACCGGGTTGCTTCACGCCATGGGCGACCCGGATCGTCCGCCGGCGCCACCTTTGAATCTGGTCGGCGACTACGGTGGAGGCTCGCTATTCGCGGTCGTCGGCGTCCTTGCCGCCTTACTGGAGCGGCACTCCTTGGGGCGAGCCAGGTGATCGATGCCGCGATCGTCAACGGCGCCCCGATGCTGGGCCACATACTGTGGGCGATGCTCGGCGACGGCCGGTGGTCAGGCGGGCGGGGTGACAACATCTTTGATGGCTCGGCGCCGTTCTACCGCACCTACGAATGCGCGGACGGTGGCTACGTCGCCGTGGGTGCGCTGGAACCGGCCTTCTTCGCCGAGTTGCTGCGGCTACTTAAGATCGACCCGGACACTCTGGGCCCGCAACGGGAGCGTGCCGGCTGGCCCGCGATGCGGGATGTCCTGTCGGACAAATTCCGGGAGGAAATTCGGGACCACTGGGCGCGGGTTTTCTCGGAAAGCGACGCATGTGTTACGCCGGTTCTGACCGCGACCGAGGCGATCGACGATCCGCATATGCGGGCACGCGACGTATTCATCGACGTCGACGGGATCCGCCAACCGGCATCCGCGCCGCGCTTCTCCCGAACCCCGGCCGCGCAACCGCGACCCGCGCGCGTGGCGCCCTCGGTCACGCTGACGTAGCTACGGCCATCCCGGTGATCCATTCCGGCACAGGCTCATAGACCATCGGAGTTACCGGCCGGCCCCCGCCCGCGGCGCCTGCGGCAAGCCAGGTCCTGACCTCGTTGGCGCCCGCGCCCGCACGGACGTGGGCAGTGTCGACGAGTCGAATAAACGCGGCGACATCCCAATTCGACATGGCATCCAACACTTCGGCGTCCCAATCGGGACGGATCTTGGTGCGCGCGTCCGCCATACCCTCGGCGATGATCCGTGCCCGGTCTTCGTCGCTGAGGTCGTACGTGTCGACCTCCAAACTTGGCGGGGAATGTGACAACCCGCCGGTGCCGATCACCAGCACCCGCTCAGCGATCCCGTCGAGGAACCGGCCAACCTCCGCGCCGAATTCTGCGACCCGACGGCCCGTCGGCAGCGGAGCCGTGGCACAGTTCACCGGCACCGGAATGACCGGCTTGACCGCCAACTCGCCGAGAAGGTCCCGAACAGGTTGAGCGAACGCGTGATCGAGCCCGATGTCACGGCATGCGGCGACATCGAATCCCGCCGACAGCAAGTGTTCACACAATCCGCGTGCCAGCGCGGACGGGACGTCCAGGTCGCCGGCCGGATGGCCGCCCTCGGCCAGAATCGACGCGGACAGCGCAACCCCGAAGGCGGGCACCACGTGGCGAAACGCGCGACGGTGGTCACCGCCGAACACGATGACCACGTCGGGATCGAACAGTTGCGCGCGCTCGGCCGCCGACGTCAGTGCCGAGCGGAACCGGCGACCGAAGGCGTGTTCGACATCGCGTTCCTTGCCCGGGCTGTGGCTCGCGCAGACGACCAGTCGCTCCGGCGTCATTCATCACCTCCGGTAGAAGTGACACTCATGTTAGATGAGTTTGGCTGCCACGGCGAAAGCCCCCGCTTCACACCTTCAGCACGACGCCCTGCGTGAGCGCCGCGATGACGCCCAGGATGACGATGAACGCCACGCATGCCGCGACAAGCCGGCCGGTTTCTCTCCGCAGACCGGCATCGGTCTGCGGGGGAAGAAAGAATTCAGCGGGCAGGTTTTTCATGCGGTCGCTTGCCACCAGGATTCCTTTCCGATCAGGGGATGTAGGGGCTGTCCGCGCCGGTCACGGTGCGCAACACCACGAGCGGAATGATCAGGAACACGAAGAAGGTGATCTGGAAGACGACGAACCAGGCGCCCAGTCGCATGGCTTCGAATTGCCATCGCGGAATTGTCACGACGTAGTTGAGGTAATCGTCGAATTCTTGCTGCTTGGTCAAGGTTAATCGCTGGGTGGCAACGGCGGTCCCGCCGCGACTTTCGGTGTCGTCGGGCGGATGTGACGCGGTTCGGGGGATCGTGAAACGATCCAATCGGCAAAATCGCTCGAAATGGTTGAGGCCGCGTATCGGTGGCTTACCGGCCCAGTAGGCGATCAGGTTGGGCCACACGCACATGATGCCGATGGTCCAGAGCAACGTGATGCGACCGCCGTTGCCCCACTCCAGAACCGGCCCGATGCCGGGATCGTAGGTCCACCATCCCATTGCCGTGGCGGTGCCCTCGACGGCGAAGTCCCAGACGTAGTTGACCGGAATCGCCAGCACCAGCATGGATTTGAGCATGCTCCAGCCGAACCGCGCGGACACCCATTGACTCAGCCACAACACCAGGAGCGCGTGCACTCCCCAGTACACCGCGTAGGCGAACGGCATGAACAACGGATCGTTAGGGGTCTTGATCGGTAGCCATTCGAGCAGATGGTGCTGGGCGAACGCCGGGCTGTAGAAGAGCATCTGGCCCCAGTCCCCGATGGTCTCCATCCAATACACCGCGAGGCTGTTGAACAGGAAAAGGAATCCCCAGGTCAGGCGTCGCCGCCGGATGACGTCGGCGATCGCCAGAACGATGAAGATGCTGCCGACGATCGGTATCACCCAATTGAAGAACCACACACCGGATGGATTGACGGTTGCTGGCGGCTCCAACTGCGACGTGGCGGCAAGCATCGTAGCCTCTCAACGAGTACGTGGGGAGAGGGATCAAGTACTTGTCCAACCTAGTTCGCTATCTCCCGATTTGTCACGTGAAGCTACGATGAGCTACCGACATTGACACTTGACAGTGAACTGCCAACTTTGATTAAGTCGGGGTCAAATGAGCCGCGCAGTGACGGATCTGAAGTCGCCTCGGCAAGCGGAGCCGTCGGTCAACGAGCCCGCGCGGATCGAGACCATTCGGCCGGTGCTGTTCTGGTCGAGCCTCGGCGCGGTATGCGTCGTCGTCGCCGCCTACGTCTACATCTCATGGATCGTGTCGGGCAATGCGACTCCGGTGAATCCGAGTCCCGACCCGATCCCCGGATCCACCCGGTGGGCGATGACCGCCTTCCAAATCGCCTGCCCCATAATGGCGCTGGCCGCGATCATCTACGTGATCCGCAAGAGCCTGCGCGAGCGTCAACTCTGCGTCGAAGCCGCCATCGTGATCGGCTCGGCGATCGCGTGGTGGCACGATCCCCTGATCAATTGGTTTCAGCCGGTGCTTTTCTACAACGCCGGCCTGGTCAACTTCGGTAACTGGACACAGAACATCCCCGGCTGGTTGAGCCCGGACGGCCGATTGATGGCCGAGCCGGTGCTGATGATCGGAATGATCTACATCTGGATGCCGCTAGCGATGGGCTCTATCGCCCGCTGGGCCATGGGTCGCGCTCGCCGCAGGTGGCCGGTGCTGGGACCCGTCCGCACCTTCTGCGCCGGTTGGCTCGCGGTCTACGTCATCGAGTTTCCGCTGGAGATCTTTGCGGTGCGCCACGGTCTGCTCGGATATCCGGCGTCGATTCCCGGTGTCACGCTGTGGGCGGGGCAGACCGTCCAGATACCGCTCTACGGGCCCATCCTGTGGTCTTTGGTGCTCAGTTCGAGTGGTGCACTGATGTTCTTTCGCAACCCTAAAGGCCAGATCCGAGTCGAGGCGGGCGTGGAGACCCTGCGGCGGGCCGGACCCCGGGTTAGAGGACTTCTCAGGGCGCTGGCGGTCACCGGCTTTATACATGTGGTGGCGATCGGCGTGTACGACTTGCCGGTGAACCTGGCCGGCTTCTACGCCGGGCCGACCCAGACTTACCCCAGCTATCTGCGCACGCAGTTTTGCGGACCAGGCACACCTCGACACTGTCCCGACGGCACCCGTTTGGGCGACCGCTAGGTCGCGCTACTTCAGCACCGCGGGCAGAGCGGCGAACTCCTGGCGGATCAGGTCCTCGAGCGAGCGACCCGGTGTCGACAACCACTGGTTGAGGGCCCGCTCGACCAGCAGCATGCCGACGGCCGCCAAGAGCCGGCATTCGCTGTCGGGTGCCGGCAATCGGCGTCGCTCGGCGATCACCTTGGCGACGGTCTCGGCGTTGGCCTCATGGTTTTTCCGCTCGCGGCCTAGCAGCACGAGCGACGACGCGACAGCGTCGTGGTACTGCCCGATCCGTTTACGGATGCGCTTGAGGCCGGGCGCCAGCAACGCGAAGGAATTCGCCAACGCCTCGAAATCTGACACCCTGTCCGGTTGTGCGAGGTAGACCCCGCTCACGGCGTCGATGAAGTCGTACTCGCCGAAGAAAAGCACCGACTCCTTGGTCGGGAAGTAGCGGAAGAAGGTTCTCGGCGAAACGCCCACGCTCTCGGCGATCTGGTCCGTGGTGGTCTCGTCGTAACCGTTGGTGCTGAACAGGTTCAGGGCCGAATTCAGCAGAGCATTGCGGATCCGGTCCGCATGCGCGTCCCGCGGTGATCGATCGCCCCGGGCCATCCGCCATCCCCTTTCAAGTCTGGGTGTCTCGACAGTACAACGACTCCGGGTGCCGGCACATCGTTGACACTCGTTGTGATACCAACGATACTTCCAATATATGACAGTGCACTGTCATAGTGAAATTTGAGCGCTTACCGGCGCGGGCAGAGAGGATCTGGTCTCAATGACCGAGCTCGGCATCACCGGAACGCTGAACATCAACGATCTGCCCTTCACGGAGGACCGCACGCGCGCGTGGCGGGAACTGCGGGAGGCCGGCGAGGCGGTGAGTTCTGGCGAAGAGGTCGTGCTCACCAGCGCCGAGGCCGTCGAGTTCGCGGCCAAGCGACCTGAGATCTTCTCATCGGCAAAAGCTTTCGACCGCCTGGGAAGCCCGGTCCCGCTGGTACCGATCGCGATAGATCCGCCGGATCACACCCGGTTCCGCCGAATGCTTGATCCGTTCTTCAGCCCCAAGAAGATGGCCGAGCGTGAGTCCGAATTACGCAGGCAGGCCGGGGAGTTGATTGACGCCATCGTCGCGCGCGGCGAGTGCGATGTGGTGCCCGATCTCGCCACACCGTTTCCTTCCCAGGTGTTTTTGACGCTGTTCGGGCTACCCATGGCGGACCGCGACCGGCTGGTGCAGTGGAAGGATGCGATTCTGCAATTCACCGATCCGAGTAGCACTGAGGCGACCCCGGAGGTGATGGCTCACGCGCTGGAACTGTTCACCTATCTAACCGAGCACATCGCAGAGCGGCGCGCCGATTCGACCGGCGACGACATGCTCACCCAGTTGATACAAGACACCGACGAGGGTGGCATGTCGGACAACGAGATCCTCGGCCTTTGTTTCATGTTCGTGCTGGCCGGGCTCGACACCGTCACCTCTGCGGTGGGGTTTTCTCTGGCCAGGCTCGCGGCCGACACCAAGATGCGCCGCCGTATCGCGGACGACTTCGGGCTCATTCCCGCGTTCATCGAGGATATGTTGCGCGTCGACGGACCTGTTCCTTTCGCGCCACGTGTCACCACCGAGGAGGTCGAGGTGGCGGGCAGGGTCGTGCCGAAGGACACCACGGTCATGCTCAGTTATGGCAGCGCCGATCGTGATCCGCGGCGGTATCAGGAAGCCGATGAGGTTCATCTCGACAGCAAGGTTGTGCACTTCGCGTTCGGTCGTGGACCGCACCGGTGTCTGGGTTCGCATCTGGCGCGTCTCGAACTCCGACTCATCCTCGAGGAATGGCACTCCCGCATACCCGAATACACTCTGGCTCAAGGCAAGCCGCCACAGATGCCGTGGCCGACTGGGACGATGTCGCTGCAATCGGTTCCGCTGAACATCAAGCCGTCATCGCAGGGTCAGTAGATCTGACGGTCGTGGCGCGAAGGCTCATCCGACCTTCGGGATGATTTCCTCGGCCACCCACTGCATGTGGTCGAGGTAGGCATTCAACCCCTCCAGCGCGGGCGGGTTGACCCAGGTGTCCGTCACGCCGCGCTCCGCCAGCATGTTGCAGTTGTCGATGACCTGCTGGGCGCTCTGGCCAAAATGCGCATTGGGGTCATCGACGACGGTGTGCTCCTGACCGATGGACAGGACCGCCAGGCTGTAGAACAGGGAGAACGGCCGATCATCGAACCCGGGTTGTGAGCGCAGGTAATCCATCTTGGCGGGCAGTTCGTCGGGCTTGGTCAGCCACGGCGCCCAGCCGTCACCGAATTTGGCCGCTCGGCGCAACACCGCGTCGGCGTCTCCGCCCATCCACACCGTGGGGTGGGGCTTGGAGATTGGTTTGGGCCCGAATGCGATGTCGTCGAACTTGACGAAGTCGCCGTCGAAGCTTGGCGAATCGCTGTGCCACAACTCGAACATCGCCTCAAGACACTCGTCCGCTATACGGCCACGCTGGGAGAAGGGGACGCCGATCGCGTCATACTCCTCCTTGAGCCAACCGACACCGACAGTGGTCTGGGCACGACCGCCACTGAGCCAATCGAACGTTGCGATCTGTTTCGCGGCGATGATCGGGTTGTGCAACGGCAAGATCGTGACCATCGACCCAATGGTGATCGTCGAAGTTGCGCCCGCGATGAAGGCCTGGGCGGTGGTGGCGTCAAAGTAGTGGTCCCCGGACAACTCCACATGACCCGTCGGGGTGAGGAAGTGTTCGGGCAGGAACACCATCGAATAGCCCAGCTGCTCGGCGCGTTGGGCAGCTCGCGCGATATCGGCGCCGGTGAGCTGGTGTTCCCACGGCTGCGTGATCGCTGCGACATGCATGCAGTTGGGTAGGTACACGGCGAATCTCATCTGGCACCTTCCGATTTCATGCCCGTTGGCGGAGCGTTGACTGAATGATCCAACGCCAGGCCGAGCGCGACCCGCTCATTATGACAGTCTACTGTCGCCAGTCAAGCACGGGGCTGCCGCGTCCGTAGATTCAAATCTGCCGACACAGCAGCTAGTCTGGCGCGATAATCGTCTGCGGATACGACAGTCTACTGTCAAGACATACGAGCAGGAGAACCATGCATACCGGCCCCGCGGTGCCCTTAACCGATCCGATCCGGGGCAGGAGCGAACCTGATCGCCTCTGGACTCTGACGAACGTTGGCGAAGCGACGCCCGATATCCTCTCCCCGCTGTGCTGGTCACTGTGGGGGACCGGCGTCGAATTCGCTTCCCGCGGCGGCCTCTACGACTTGGGCGTGCTGGGGTCATCGGCACTTCGGGTACCCGACGACCCGAATCAGTGGAGCACCGCCTGCTTCTTTGGCAGACAAGCGATGAACGTCGATCGCGCCCGCGAACTCGCCGGATTGCTGCCCGGAATGACCGGTGACGACTTCGAACGCGACTTGTTGGGCGCAGTGCGGCCCGATGCGGCTCCGACCCGTAGCGACCCCCGCCGGTTGCCGGCAGTCGTCGTCAAGGCGCCGTTGGTGCTGACGCGAGAGCGGTCTGCTCCGGTCCGTCTACACCAACGCCAGATGAACTGGTGGCGGGCAACCGTGCTAAATGGACGATGGCCCGATCCGCGGACTCTGCTGACTGATTCGTCGCACCGGTTCAGTGCGGCGATGCGGGTACATGTCCGTACCCGGCTGATCCTCAATGTGTGTCGCGCACAGGTCGAATCGATCGCCGTCAAGGCGGGTCGTGGTGATCTGGTGCCCGCACTGTTGGCCGGGTACGGCGGCGTGATCGAAACCGAATTGGCCGATGACGTGTGGTCGTTGGGGCACCGACGGATTACGGTGGACGAGTTTCTTTCTCGGCACGGGTTCCATGGCCCCAACGAGGGCAATGTGATCGGGCATTCATGGCGGGAGGACCCAGACGCGGTCCTGCGTGCTGCCGCCGCCCACAGCGGCAGACCCGAGGCCGACCGCCCGGCGGTGCGCGCAGAACGTGCAGCATCGACGCGCCGGCACGCCGAGACCGATTTGCTCTCAACGCTTCCCCCGGCGCGACGCCTATTGGTGCGCCGGCTGCTGGCATTGACTGGGGCACAGGTGCGAGCCGTGGAACTGACCAAGGCCTCGTTCCTGACCGCCGTTGATGGATGCCGCGCGGCCGCCGGCGGGTTCGGTGCTGAGCTGGTCGATGCCGGGACGCTGGATCGGATTAACGACGCCTGTTACCTGACTGTGGATGAACTGCTGGCTCCGCTGCCTGCGAACGTGCGCGATTTGGTGGAGTTTCGTCGAAGCCGGCGCGAGGAGTACCGGCGCCTTGAGGTGCCGTCGGTTTTCACCGGGATGCCCGAGGCTATCGAGATGTCGGGCGAACCGCCTTCAGCGGATGCCGTCGTTCACGGAACACCCGCAGGCCCAGGAGTCTTCGAAGGCACCGTAAGGGTGGTGGTCGATGCGGAATCTCACGACACCCTCGACGACGGCGAGGTACTGGTTTGCAAGTTCGTCGACCCTGGCTGGACCGCCTTGGTCTCGCTTGCGGGTGCCCTGGTAACCGACATGGGCAGTCCCGCCAGTCACGGGGCGATCGTCGCGCGCGAGCTCGGTATCACGTGCGTGGTCGGAACGGGAAACGGCACCAGGGCATTACGCAGCGGCGACGTCGTGCGGGTGGACGGGACCACCGGTGAGATCGTGGTGCTGGTCCGGTCTCGGGCCATGGTGGAGAAGTGAGCGTCGAGCCGGGCGCGCTCTCCTCGGGTCTGCCCGTGGCCAAGGAGCAAGTCGTGACCAGTTGCCCGCCGGTGTCTTGCTGGACCGAAAATCTGCTGTTCACGCCCTACGACCCTGTGCACGACGTCGGCATGTGGCTGCATCTGGGCACCGTCGCCGACATGTGGGAGATGTGGGAGGACCGTGTCCTCATCGCGCTGCCCGCGGACCAGGGAGTCTTGTCCATGTGGGCGTATCACCGCACTGTGCCCGAGCGCCGGCCCGCAGGAGCCAGCCTGGCCTTCCGTTGTGAAGAGCCGTTCGTCAAGTGGCGCATCACTTTTGACGGATTCTGTCTGCGGTCTACCTATGACGCGATGCGCAGCGCTCCGTTGTCCGACGGCCCTAAGACCCACGTCCGGCTAGATCTGGAGGTGCACGGTGTGACCCCGGTGTGGGACGCCGAGGCCAGTCCGCTGACCGAGTCGGGCGCGGGAATGGCCGAACAGAGCTGGGCCAGAGAACACTACGAGCAGCTCACCCGTGTCGTCGGCGAGGTCACCGTAGGATCGGAGACGTTCCTGTTCGATGGTGGCGGCTGGCGCGATCATTCGCGTGGACCACGCGGTGCCGACACCCTCACCGACTGGGGCGGCCACGTCATCGCCGGGGGAGCCATGCCCAGCGGCCGCGCATTCGGGTTCTGCAGGTACTGGGCCCGAGATGGGCGTACCACGCTGCAGGGTGCTTACGCGGTAACCCACGGCTCACTGCGACACGTGGAACTGGAGGAGATCCCGCCACCGGCGATGTTGCAGCGCGACGGTGAGCAATTTAACTGCAAGCTCGACGGTCAACCGATCACGGGCACCATCTGCTCGTCGCTGTGGCTGTCGATGGCCGAGGGCCTGCCCTACGGGCTGGTGGATCCGGCGCGGGCCTACACCGTCAGCTGGGCCGAGCTGACGTGGGGCGGGGAGACCGGCTACGCCTACCTCGAGAGGTCGAGTCTCACCGCACCGCCGCGTTGTTGACTATGACAGTCGACTGTCATAGTGTGGCGAAGGACCCTGGACGTCGAGAAAGGCGTATGGCGTGGCTTCGAACCTGTTCATAGCTCTCACCAACCCGATCGAAGGCGAAGATGACGCCTTCAACAAGTGGTACGACGCCCAACATGTGCCCGAGGTTCTCGATGTTCCCGGAGTCGTTGCGGCGCAACGCTACGACATCACCGAACTGAACGTGCCCGACGATGAGGACCTGCCGGCTCAGTTACCGCCGCCGACGCACCGTTACATGGTGATCTACGAGTTGGACGACGACCCCGAGATCGTCATGGCGCAGTTCCTCAAGCGCGTGATGGCCGGCACGCTGTCATTGGGGGAGTGGCTCGATCTGACCACTGTTTCCCTCACCGGATGGGCGCCGCGCGGCGAACGTGAACTGGCGGAGCGCTAGTGGGCGAATTGCTCGCGGGCATCCACGCCCAGCGTGCGTGTCGGCGTTTCGATCCGGACGGCAAGGTACCTGACTCCGATGTCGAGCAGATGCTGGCGGCCGCGGTACATGCGCCGAGCGCAGAGAACACCCAGCCTTGGACGTTCATCGTGGTCCGCGACGAGAGCAACCGTGCGCTGCTAGCGGCTTGGTGGACGGAGACGTGGAACGCGGGCGGCGGCGACTACGTCAGGCATAGCGTTGAGGACAAGGTATTGGTCGCCGACCTTGAATTCGGTTTCAACAAGGGCGGATTCGCCGCGGCGCCGGTCGTGGTGGTGGTGTGCGCCGATACCGATCGCGTGCCAGAGGTCTACGCACCGTCATCGATCTACCCTGCCGTGCAGAACATGCTGCTCGCCGCTGCCGACCTCGGCTATGGCTCGTGTCTGACTACCGGCCTGACCACCTTCGGTGTCGATCGCGTCCGCGAACTGCTGCAACTGCCCCAGAACCTGATCCCAATGGCGGCGGTCTACGTAGGCCCGCCCGCACGCAAGCTCTCGCCAGCGCGCCGCCGCCCGGCGACATCGGTGACCCACCGCGAGCAGTTTGGCAACTCATGGTGAACATAACGGAGAACTGCCAATGCCCTTAGCGATAACCGAGGAGCATCGCGCGCTCGCCGACGTGGCGGGCGCGATGGTTGCCGGGCGCGCCGGCACCGTGAGTGCACGCCGGATCCTGCTCGACCGTGACAAAGGCGGTCGGTGGTGGTCTACCGACGGACTCTGGAAAGAGATGGTCTCCACCGGGTGGCTTGGCCTGCACATCGACGAACGGTTCGACGGCCAGGGTTACGGACTGCCTGAATTGACGATCGTGCTCGAGCAGCTCGGTCGCGCCGCGCTGGGAGGACCGTTTCTGCCCACCGTCGCAGTGTCCGCGGTGATCGCCGAAGTAGGGACCGACGGGCAGCGAGAGCGGTGGTTACCGCAGCTGGTGTCTGGTGACGTGACCGCGGGCATTGGCACCAAAGGCGATGTTGTTGTTCACGATTCGAAGGTCTCGGCCGCCGGGGCGCCGGCACTGGCCGAGGCGGGCGCAGACTTGTTCCTGCTGCCCGCGGGCGACGACCTCGTCCTGGTGCAGGCCGGTGACGGCGTCAGTACACGATGCGTCGACTCGGTGGACCGGCTACTTGCACCGGTTGTCGTGGCCAGCCTGAGCTCCGTGCAGGTCGCCGACGTCTTCCCGGCCGCCGCCGGGGCAGCGGTGCGCATTCTTCGGCTGCTGGCCGCGGCCGAAGCCGTTGGCGGGCTGGGTGCGTGTACCGAGATGGCGACGGCCTACGCCGCCAGCCGCGAACAATTCGGCAGGCCTATTGGCTCTTTTCAGGCGGTCAAACACCACTGCGCGAACATGCTGGTGGATACCGAGCTGGCCGTCGCGGCGACCTGGGACGCCGCGCGCGCCGTTGGCGCGGAGGCTGAGCTGGCCGCGACGATGGCAGCCGGGCATGCGCTGACCGCCTATCAGCGGGTGGCGTTGCAGAACGTGCAGGTGCACGGCGGCATCGGCTACACCTGGGAGCACGACGCCCACCTCTACATCAGGCGGGCCACCGTGTTGCAGGCCTTCGTTGGTGACCAGGATGCTTTGCAGGACAAGGTTATCGCGCTCCAAGGCAGCGGAATGCGTCGGCGGCACTCGGTGGACCTACCCCAGGGCGCCGAGCAGTATCGCCAGGCCGCACTGGATTTCCGCTCTGAACTCGAGGCGTCCGACGCCGACGATCGCCAAAGACTATGGGCGCGCAGCGGTTACCTGCAACCGCATTGGCCCACCCCGTACGGGCGTGGCGCAGACAGCGTCGAGCAGTTGATCATCGAGGACGCCTTGGGCGGTCTGGACAAGCCGAGCCTCGGACTGGGTGAATGGGTGGTGCCGACGCTGCTCCAGCACGGCAGCAGCGAACAGATCGAGCGATTGATCTGGCCGAGCCTCGAAGGCGAATTGCGGTGGTGCCAGCTGTTTAGCGAACCTGGCGCCGGCTCGGACGCGGCGGCGGTAGCCACCAAGGCCAGACGGGTCGACGACGGCTGGGTGGTCACCGGTCAGAAAGTGTGGACCAGTGACGCGGTGAACTGCCAGCGCGGACTGGCCACCGTGCGCACCGATCCGAATGCACCCAAGCACAAGGGTATTACAGCGATGATCATTGACCTCACCGATCCGGCGGTGCAGATTCGCCCGCTGACCGAGATCACCGGCGAAACGCTGTTCAACGAGGTGTTTTTCGACGACGTATTCGTGCCCGATCGCAACGTGGTCGGCGGGGTGAATGCAGGCTGGCGCGTGGCGATGGCGGCATTCGGCAACGAGCGAGTGTCGATCGGCGGTGGCTCGGTCACCATGACCGCCGACACGTTGATCGATCTGCTCACTCGCCACCGGCCCCACGACACCTGCGTCGCGCGTGACGTCGGTGCGCTGTTGATCGAGGCCTACACGCTGGCCACGCTGAACCTGCGGCAGGCTGCGAGGGCTGTCTTCGACGCCGGGCCCGGAATCGAAGGGAACATCGCCAAGCTGTTTGGAGCGGAGCATGCTCAGCGCGTGGCGGAGCTGGGGCTCCGCATTGCCCGTCAGGCCGTTCTGCTCGGCGAGGAACCCGAGGTTGTGCATGATTACCTGTTCAGCCGGTGCTTGACCATCGCGGGCGGCACGTCGGAGATCGTCAGAAACCTGATCGCCGAGCGCATTCTCGGCCTGCCGCGCGATCCGGCGCCAAAGTAGATCGGAGAGCCGCATGACCTGTGCCGTCGTCGGGATCGGCCGTACCGAGTATTCCCGCAACTCCGGCCGCACGACCCGCGGCATGGCCGTGGCCGCCTGTCGCGATGCCATCGACGATGCCGGTCTGAGGCCGACCGACATCGACGGCATCTGCACCTTTATGGCCAACGACTCTGAGCAGCCGATCTTTGTCGGGTGGGCGTTGGGTATCGACGAATTAGCTTGGGCCAATGCCATGTACGGTGGCGGCAACCTGGTGGCCGACCAAATCGCCACCGCCGCTGCGGTGATTGAGGCCGGCATGTGCAAGGCCGTGCTGGTTTACCGGTCACTCAACGGCCGCTCGGGTTACCGGTTCGGTCACGTCGAGGGGCCGATGCAGGTGCAGCACCACGACCAGTTCGACACGGCCTCCGGATTCATGGTGCCGCCGCAGTGGTTCGCGATGTGGGCCCGGCGTCACCAGCATGAGTACGGCTCTACCAGCGAGGATCTGGCGCACATCGCGATCACCCAGCGCACTCATGCGGGGCCCAACGAGCATGCTTTGCGACGCGAACCGCTGACCATGGATGACTATCTGGCCGCGCGCTGGATCAACGAGCCGTTCCGGGTACTGGATTGCACATCGGAGGTCGACGGCGCGGTAGCTGTGCTGATCGCCGGCGAAGACATCGCCCGCGACGCGAAGCAGCCCCCGATGTGGCTCGTCGGGTCGTCGAACTCGCAGGGAGGCTCCGGCTGGACCGAATGGGACGACCCCACCGAGATGTACTCGCGCACAGCGGGACCGAAGATCTGGGAGAAGACAGGCCTGAGTCCCTTCGACATGGACGTGGCGTGCATGTACGACTGCTTCACCTACACCGTGATGGCCACCATGGAGGGATTCGGCTTCTGCGAAAAAGGCGAAGTGGGCAAGTTCTTCTCGACCGGACGCGCCACCTACGGCGGTGACATCGTCGTCAACCCACACGGTGGGCTGTTGTCCGAAGGTTATATCCATGGCCTCAACCACCACTACGAGGCAGCGCTGCAACTGCGGCACGCAGCCGGCGTGCGGCAGGTCAAGGACGCTCAACTGGCATTAGTGACCGCGGGCGGAGGGCCTTTCGGCGGTGCGAACGTCTACAGCAAGGAGCACCCGTGACGAATCCCGCACTAGCGGCGCCGGTTCCAGTACCTGACCCCGATACGGCGTCTTACTGGGAGGGTCTGAAGCGCGGCAAGTTGACGCTGTGCCGCTGCGACGACACCGGCAAGTGGATCCACCCACCGTTGGAACGCAGCCGCCACACCGGCGGCCCCGTACACTTCGAGGAAGTCAGCGGCGACGGCACGATCTTCAGCTACATTGTGGTCCGCCAGGCGCTCGTTCCCGGCCGCGTGCCCCCTTACGTCGTCGGGCTCGTCGAACTCGTGGAGCAGCCGGGCCTGCGGATCAATGCGGTCATCAATGCGGATCCAGCCGATGTCCGAATCGGGCAACCGGTGCAGATGCGCATCGTCGACCTCGGCGACAGCGGTTATCGCATACCTGAATTCGTCATCAAGTAGAGGTAGGCGACCACTATGACAACTGGTCAAAAGCCCGCCGGCACGGTTAACAACCGGGGTTTGGCAGAAGGTACGCACCGGGCGGAACACATGGCGATGCATGTCGTTCCGCTGCATCGCTGTAGTTCGGAGCTAGGGGCCGAGGTAGGCGGCAAGGCGATAGGCCTTGGGGCGCTGACCAAACAAGGCCTGTCGGTTCCCCCAGGGTTTGTAATCACCGTGAGCGCCTACCGCGAGGCCGTTGCCACCGCTGGAGTGGCGCCACGCATCGCCGAACTACTGACGACAATGGGTACCGACCGGGACAGGTCGGCGGCAATCACCGCGCTATTCGATCATGTCGCCCTCCCGGAGCACCTCGCTGTCCAGGTTGTGGAGGCTTACGCCCAGATCGGTGGCGGACCAGTGGCGGTACGGTCAAGCGCGATCGCCGAGGACACGGCCGAGGCGTCGTTCGCCGGTCAGCAAGATACCTATCTGTGGATCGAGGGTGAGCCCGCGCTGCTTGATGCCGTTGTCCGTTGTTGGGCAAGTCTGTATACAACGCGGGCGATCGGGTATCGCCGGCGGTTCAACGTGGCTTCCGATGATGTCGCGATGGCGGTGGTTGTTCAGCAAATGGTGCCGGCCGTGGCGGCGGGGGTGACGATGACGTTGGAGCCGGTGACGGGAGACCGTGACCAGATCTATATCGCGTCAGCCCTCGGCCTGGGTGAAGGCGTGGTCAACGGCGATGTGGAAACCGACAGCGCCTGGGTCGATAAGGCCGCCTTATGCTTGCGCAGGCGGGAGATTGCGCGCCAGACTCGCGCCCATCGGTACGAGTCTGGGGCGGTCAGGATTGTCGATCTCGCCCCCGGCGAGGGCGACGCACCCAGCCTCGATGACGACACGCTGCTACAGGTTGCGCGCCTCGCCCTACAAATTGAGCAGAACGCCGGGTACGCCGTGGACGTCGAGTGGGCCGTGGATGCCTCCGGTGAAGTTCATCTGCTGCAGGCCAGACCGGAGACGGTCTGGAATAACCGATAGCCCCAGCCCGAAGGATGGCGCGAGCCGAACGTCCTGCACCACTACGCCGGTGAGCGCTCGGCCGGCCCACCGATGTTGTGCGCCAACCCTACTCGTGCCTCATCGACCTGGTTCGCGGCGTCCGACCGACGTCTCGGAAACGGTGCCGTTCCTCAGCTCAGCAACTTACCGGTGCCGAGATCCACGTAGGCCTCAGCGAAGCGGCCAAGCACAGCACGCACGACCTCGACCGAATACATCTGATCGGGTGTAATGGCCCACATGCAAAACCCCCACGCCGGACTCTGCCGATAGGCGGTCCACATCTGCTCGCGATCCGGCACCGACGAGACGCCGGCACGAGCAGTCGCCCGCTGTAATTGTCGAGGAGCTCGCGCTCATGCTCGCGACGCGAAGCAGGCGGCAGCGCGCCGATTAACGCGGAGCCGACGTCATGGGACCACGAACCCCGTCGCACCAACTGCCAGTCCAGGAGCCCGACGCGGCCGTCCGGTAGAACGTATGTGTTGCGCGGGTGCGGGTCCCCGTGCAACAGCGTGATCGGTTCGTGAGCCACCCGGTCCTGCAGCGTCCAGAACGCCGCCTCCATGGCGTCCATGTCGGCGCCGGTTTTTTTGAGAAGCTCTCGCTTATAGGGAATGTCGGCGAACGCGCGGATGATCGCGAAACCGTTGGTGCGCAGGAATTCTGCGAACCCACCGGTCACGGGATGCTGCAGCCACGCCAGGTCGCCACGCCCATCGAGCCTCGGATTCGCCCAGAACGGGGCGTGCACGCGGCTCAACGTCGCCAGCAGCTCGTCGACCTGCTCGACGGGCAGACCGGCCTCCGCGTCGGGCACCTGTGCTCCGCGCATCGTGATGTCTTCGCCGATCACCATGAACTGTGACGGGCCGTCGAGATGTTCAGCGAAGCAGGTCGTTATGGTCTCGACGTCGAGGTCGTCGCGATGATTGCGATAGAACTTCGTTTCGTCGTCCAGCAGAACCGTCCCGCCGCCGCGCTCCGATAGCGACTCGTCGACCGCGGCGGGAAGATCGTGCACCGTGCCAAGTTGTGTCTTGACGAAAAGCTTTGAAGGTAAGCCGGTGTCGTCATCGGCGTAGTCCACGTCGAGGTGGATGTGTGAGGTGGTCTCTTGCCAGGTGGTCGGGACCCGCACGTCGGTGACCGTCACCGCGGGCCGGTGGCGACGCAGCAGCGAGGTCAGGTCCGTGGGCGAGCGCAGCGTGACGGGCAAGGCTTACTAAGGCGATCGTAAGTAAGTCGAGTCACGCCGCGATGTAGGCCAAATTCGGGTCACGGAAAAATCCCTGGACC
>NZ_VMQU01000250.1 GCF_007714205.1 Mycobacterium helveticum
AAGGATCGACGAGGACGACGATGCAGAGCGCGAAGCGCGATGAGGAGGAGTCGAGCAAGGATCGACGAGGACGACGACGGGGACCGCCCGCGCCCGTGAGATGCTAGGCCGATGCAACTACGAAACCCGGGCACGCTGGTGCTGTTGCGTCACGGTGAAAGCGAGTGGAACGCCAGCAACCAGTTCACGGGTTGGGTCGACGTCGGGCTGACCGACAAGGGGTGGGCCGAAGCGGTCCGCAGCGGCCAGTTGCTGGTCGAGCACGACTTGTTGCCCGACGTGGTGTACACCTCGCTGCTGCGGCGCGCGATCAGCACGGCGAACGTCGCGCTGGAGACCGCCGACCGGCTGTGGATTCCGGTGCGGCGCAGCTGGCGGCTCAACGAACGCCACTACGGTGCGCTGCAGGGGCTCGACAAAACCGACATCAAGGAGCGCTACGGCGAGGAGCAGTTCATGGCGTGGCGGCGCAGCTATGACACCCCGCCGCCGCCGATCGAGAAGGGCAGCGAGTTCAGCCAGGACGCCGACCCGCGTTACGCCGACCTCGGCGGCGGGCCGCTGACCGAGTGCCTGGCCGACGTGGTGGTCCGTTTCCTGCCGTATTTCACCGACGTCATCGTCCCGGATCTGCGCAGCGGCAAAACGGTGCTGGTCGTCGCGCACGGCAACTCGCTGCGCGCCATGATCAAGCACCTCGACCGGATGTCGGACGAGGAGATCGTCGGACTGAACATCCCCACCGGCATCCCGCTGCGCTACGACCTGGACGCGCAGCTGCGGCCGGTGGTTCCCGGCGGAACCTACCTCGACCCGGATGCCGCCGCCGCCGGCGCCGCGGCGGTTGCCGGGCAGGGCCGCGCGTAGCCCGCTGCTGGGTGCGCGGGGCCCCAAAACCCCGGTTTGCCAAACATCACGTGAACGGCAGCCGAATACCTGTTGCGTAGCCTGTGACTTGTCCGATTTTGGCTTCATTCCGCTAGGGCTGCGTTCAGGAGGATTTGTAGGATTTTCCATGTGACGGTGTTCTCGGCAGTGTTGCTGGCCGGGGTCTTGTCGGTGCTGGCGCTGGCCGTAGGTGTTGCGGCCGGCGTTCGGGTGTCGTCGCGGCTGGCCCAGCGTCGGCAGCAGGCGGCCGCCGAGTCCACCGGGATCACCGTCGCTCAGATGCTGCAGCGAATCGTCGGACTGATGCCGTTGGGCGCCGCGGTGGTGGACTGCCATCGCGACGTCGTCTACCGCAACGAACGGGCCAAGGAGCTGGGCCTGGTGCGCGAGCGGCAGCTCGACGACCAGGCCTGGCAGGCCGCGCAGCAGGCGCTGGACGGCGACGACGTCGAGTTCGACCTGCGGCCGGCGAAACGCGCGCCCGGCCGGTCGGGGTTATCGGTGCACGGGCACGCCCGGCTGTTGAGCGAGGAGGACCGCCGGTTCGCGGTGGTCTTCGTCCACGACCAGTCCGACTACGCCCGCATGGAGGCGACCCGGCGTGACTTCGTGGCCAACGTCAGCCACGAGCTCAAGACCCCGGTCGGAGCGATGACCCTGCTCGCCGAGGCGCTGCTGGCGTCGGCCGATGACTCCGAGACCGTCCGCCGGTTCGCCGAGAAGGTGCTCATCGAGGCCAACCGGCTCGGCGACATGGTCGCCGAACTCATCGAGTTGTCCCGGCTGCAGGGCGCCGAGCGGCTGCCGAACGTGACCCCCATCGACGTCGACACCGTCGTCTCCGAGGCGATCTCGCGCCACAAGGTGGCCGCCGACAACGCCGACATCGAGGTCCGCACCGATTCGCCCAGCGGCCTGCAGGTGCTCGGGGACCAGACGCTGCTGGTCACCGCGCTGGCCAACCTGGTGTCCAACGCGATCGCCTACTCCCCGAAGGGGTCGCAGGTCTCGATCAGCCGCCGCCGCCGCGGGGAGAACGTCGAGATCGCCGTCACCGACCGCGGCATCGGGATAGCGCTGGAAGACCAGGAGCGGGTCTTCGAGCGGTTCTTCCGCGGCGACAAGGCGCGCTCGCGGGCCACCGGCGGCAGCGGGCTGGGCCTGGCGATCGTCAAGCACGTCGCGGCCAACCACAACGGCAGCATCGGCGTGTGGAGCAAGCCGGGCACCGGGTCGACGTTCACGCTGTCCATCCCGGCCGCCCTGCCGTCCCAGCCGGACGACGAGGGTGAACTCGAGCAACCACGGGGTCGTGACGTGCGGCCCGGCCGGTCCCAAAGAGAGGAAGAACTGAGTCGATGACCCGCGCCGATGACGATGCAGAGCGCAGCGATGAGGAGGAATGGCGCCGATGACCCGCGCCGATGACGATGCAGAGCGCAGCGATGAGGAGGAATGGCGCCGATGACCCGCGCCGATGACGATG
>NZ_VMQU01000251.1 GCF_007714205.1 Mycobacterium helveticum
TGGCCGGTTCGGTGATCCGGGGCAGCGCCGCCCCGGCGGGCAAGACCGTCTTCGTGTTCCCCGGCCAGGGCTCCCAATGGGTGGGCATGGGTGTGGAATTGCTGGACACCGCACCGGTTTTCGCGCGGCACATCGCGGCGTGCGCGGACGCCTTCTCGGAGTTCGTCGACTGGTCGCTGATCGACGTGCTGCGTGGTGCGCCGGGCGCCCCGGGCATGGACCGCGTCGACGTCGTGCAGCCGGTGCTGTTCGCGGTGATGGTCTCGCTGGCCGAGTTGTGGAAGTCCGTCGGCGTCGGCCCGGACGCCGTGATCGGCCACTCGCAGGGTGAGATCGCCGCGGCCTACGTCGCCGGTGCACTGTCCCTGCGCGACGCCGCCCGCGCGGTCACGCTGCGCAGCAAGCTGTTGAGGTCACTGGCCGGTCCCGGCGGCATGGTGTCCATCGCCTGCGGTGCCGAACGGGTACGGGAGTTGCTGGTGCCCTTCGGTGAACGGCTGGGCATCGCGGCCGTCAACGGGCCGGCCGCGGTGGTGGTCTCGGGCGAAGTGGCCGCGCTGGAGGGCCTGATGGAGGTCTGCGCCGGCCAGAACCTGCGTACCCGCCGCATCGATGTGGACTACGCGTCGCATTCGGTGGAGGTCGAAGCCATCCGTGCGGAGCTCATCGAGGCACTGTCCGGTATCGAGCCGCGTTCCTCGCGCACCGCGTTCTTCTCGACGGTGACCGGAAGCCGGTTGGACACCGCGGGTTTGGACGCCGAATACTGGTACCGCAACATCCGCCAGACGGTGCAGCTCGAGCAGGCCGTCCGCAGCGCCTGCGAAAACAACTACCGCACGTTCATCGAATCCAGTCCGCATCCGGCACTGATCGCCGGGATCGAGGACACCTGCAACGAGTGCGCCGGCGGCGACGCCGCGGCGATCGTGGTCCCCACCCTGGGCCGCGAGGAGGGCGGACTGGAACGCTTCCTCGCCTCGGCCGCCACCGCGTTCGTTGCGGGCGTGGGCGTCGATTGGCGGGGCTTACTGGACGGGGCTCACCTGGTCGAACTGCCTACCTATGCCTTTGAGCGGCAGCGGTTTTGGCTCTCAAACGAAGGCTTCGGGGCTGACGCCGCGGGTCTGGGCCTGGCCGCCGGCGAGCACCCCTTGCTCGGTGCGGTGGTGGAGTTGCCGGCCTCCGGCGGGGTGCTGCTCACCGGCCGGCTGGCCCCCGGCGTGCACGAGTGGCTGGCCGACCACGCGGTCGCCGGGGTGCCGGTGTTCCCCGGTACCGGTTTCGTCGAGTTGGCGATCCGCGCGGGCGACGAAGTCGGCTGCCCGGTCGTCGACGAGTTGACGCTGCAGGCGCCGTTGCTGCTGCCCGCGTCCTCAGACGCGGTGGCGCTGCAAGTGGTCGTGGGCGCCGCCGAAGATTCTGGGCGGCGCAGCATTTCGGTGTTCTCCCGAGCCGGCGCGGTCCCGGGATCGGGTTGGGTGTGCCACGCCGAGGGCACGCTGAGCCCCGGATCGGTTGCGCCGGGCGCGGACCTGTCGGTGTGGCCGCCGGCCGGTGCTATCGCCGTGGATCCGGGCGACGGATACGAGCGGCTCGCGGCCCGTGGATACGGATACGGCCCGGCGTTCCGGGGATTGACCGCGGCGTGGGTGCGCGGCGACGAGGTGTTCGCCGAGGTGGCGCTGCCCGACGCTGCCGGTGGTGTCAACGGATTCGGGGTGCACCCGGCGCTACTCGACGCGGCGATGCACGCGCTGGTCGTGGCCGAGGGGACCGCACCTGTGGCTGCCTCCCACACGACCGCCTCCCACACGACCGCCTCCCATACGACCGAAGTGCTGCTGCCGTTCTCGTGGCAGAACGTGTCGTTGCACGCCGCCGGCGCGTCGGCGGTGCGGGTCCGGATCGCGCCCGCCGGACAGTCGGCCGTCTCGATCGAGCTTGCCGACCGGTTGGGCCTGCCGGTGTTGTCGGTGGGTGCGATGGTGGCCCGCCCGGTCAGCGATCGGCAGCTGCGGGCGGCGGTCTCGGGTTCGTCCCCGGACCGGCTGTTCGAGCTGATCTGGTCGCCGGCTTCGACGACGCCGGCTGCCACGACCGTGGTCCCTGCCTACAAATTGTTCGAATCCGTTGCGGTCGAAATGCTCCCGGTGTCGGACGTGTACGCGCGCACGCACCAGGCGCTGGCCGCCGTGCAGTCCTGGGTCACCGAGCGCGACACGGGTGTGCTGGTGGTGTCGACCCGGGGTGCGGTGGCGTTGCCGGGGGAGGATGTCGCCGATTTGGCGG
>NZ_VMQU01000252.1 GCF_007714205.1 Mycobacterium helveticum
GGGCGGGCGTTGGGGTGGCAGCGGTCGTCGACCCCGAGGCCGAGGAGGCCCCCAGCCGTTGCGCATTGTGGTCGTTCTCCAGGGGCAGGGGGTCGTCGTTGATGATGGCGTCGAAGAGCGCCCGCATGTCGGCCGTGCGTGGCGGCTCGTCACCGTTTGCGTCCGTGATCCCGGTCGGCACGGTGACAAAAGTGATGTGCCCGGCCGCGATTCCTTGCAGCGACTGCCCGAGCTGGACGAGGTCTTTCGTCTGGACGTTGTCGACGTAACTGTCGCTGATGAAGAGGTTGACGACGTTGTTGAGCTTGTTGAGGTCCAGCAACGTGTCCGCGGAGATCAGCGAGCGCAGCAGCGACGACAGGAACAACTGCTGGCGCTTGATGCGGCCGTAGTCGCCGTTGTTCTCGGTGGTGACCTGGCGGGCCCGCACGTAGTTCAGCGCGGTCGGTCCGTCGATGACCTGACGTCCCGCGTGTTTGAGCACCGTGCCCAGTTCGTAGTCGTGCAGCGGGGCGCTGGTGCACACCTCGACACCGCCGAGGGCCTGGACCATCTTCGCGAACCCGGAGAAATCGACGGCGATGAACCGGTTGATGCTCAACCCCGACAGCTTCTGGATCTCCTTCACCAGACATTTCGGGCCGCCGAAGGAGAACGTCGAGTTCAGTTTCGTCTCGGTGTAGACGACTCGCGGGCTCCACGTGCGCGTCTTGTCGTCGTAGATGGGGCCGTACTTGCCGGTTTCGGGGTTCCAGACCTCGCACTGGATCGGGGTGATCGCCAGGTCGCGTGGGAAGGAGACCACCACGACGCGTTTGCGGTTCGCCGGAATGTTGACCAGCATCACGGTGTCCGACCGCGCTCCGCCGGCGTCGTCGGCGTCGCCGGCGCCCATGTTGGCATTGTCGCCCAGGCGCGAATCCATGCCGACGATCAGGAAGTCTTCGTCGCCGTACTGGCCGCCGGGGTCGACGATGTCGCGCGAATGCGGGTCGAGCGCGCTGACGGTGTTGAGGCGGCTGTTCTTCGACGTCGCCCACTGCCATGCCCCGCCGGTCATGGCGAGGGACAACACGGCGAGCAGCGCCGCCAGCGAGCGGGCGGCGAAGAGCAGGGGCCGGCGCCTGGGCTTGGGTTTCGGCGCGCGCCGTTCGGGCGCCTCGAGGGGCGGGGTCAGGCGGCTGCGCCTGCGCAGTAGCCTGCGCGGTGCCGTGGTGGGTGGGTCCTGGGATTCGGGATCGTCGGTGTGCGGGTAGGCCGAGACGCCCAGGCGGGGAACCTCCGAGCTGAGCTCGAGCGAATAGGCCGGGGTGGGGATGGCCTGGGTGTCCTGTTGGTCGATGGACAGCTCGGGCGCGGCGTCGGGGACTGCGGCATCCGGGGCCGCCGTTTCCGGGGGGTCGTCGGCCACGCGGTGGCGCCTGGGCCGATCGGAGGGAGGGCCGCCGAACTTGGCGATCAGGTCGGCGACGGTGACCCCGCCCCCGGTGTGGGATCCGCCCTGCCCGCGATCGCCCGGCTTGCGTTCCTCCGCGGCGTCGGGTGCCAGGGGTTCGTCGGGTGCCAGGGATTCGTCGGGTGAGTCGGGCTGCCATCGGTGCAGGTTGTGGTCCGGCGCCGGTTCGGAGAACCGCTCCCATGGTGCGACGCGTCGGCCCTCACCGGGGCCGGACCCGTGCCGGTCGCCCAGAGTGGCGTCTGCCCCGCCGTCACTCATGTCCTGCCGGCCTCCGAATCTTCGATGCGGACGCCAACCGCGCGTCCGAAGCACCCTTCATCCCCGCACTGCGGGCCCGTGCCCGCGAGGCGCACGGAGTCTGTCGCGCTTTCGTGACGCGGCCCTGAACCTATCCGCCGACAAGCGCAATACAGCAAGTTTCACATCGTACTGAGTTCTGGGCCCGGACGCGATTTCGCGCCCGGGTTCAGCCGCCGGAGTGCATGACGTCCGCGCCGGCCGGGACCGTGCAGTCGTCCGGGTCGTTCAGCCAGCCGTCGGGCAGTGCCACGCGGGCCGGTGACCCCTGCCGGCCCCGCGGGCCGGTGGCCGCCTCCGGGAACGGAACGGCCCCGTCCAGCCGGTCCAGCAGCGAGTCGAGTTCGTCGAGAGTCTTGACCATGGCCAGCGCCCGGCGCAATTCGGATCCGGCGGGGAAACCGTGCAGGTACCAGGCGACATGCTTGCGGATGTCGCGCATGGCCTTGTCCTCCCCGAAATGGGTGGCCAGCAGTCGACCGTGGCGGCGGACGATGTCGGCGACCTCGCCGAGGGAGGGCGGGGT
>NZ_VMQU01000253.1 GCF_007714205.1 Mycobacterium helveticum
GTGATCGACCCGGCCACCAACACCGTCACCGCCACCATCACCGTCGGCAACGCGCCGTACGGGGTGGCGGTCAACACCGCCACCGGCGGGGACGTGTACGTCACCAACTACAACAACGGCACGGTGTCGGTGATCGACCCGGCCACCAACACCGTCACCGCCACCATCACCGTCGGCAACGCGCCGTACGGGGTGGCGGTCAACACCGCCACCGGCGGGGACGTGTACGTCACCAACTACAACAACGGCACGGTGTCGGTGATCGACCCGGCCACCAACACCGTCACCGCCACCATCACCGTCGGCAACGCGCCGTACGGGGTGGCGGTCAACACCGCCACCGGCGGGGACGTGTACGTCACCAACTACAACAACGGCACGGTGTCGGTGATCGACCCGGCCACCAACACCGTCACCGCCACCATCACCGTCGGCAACGCGCCGTACGGGGTGGCGGTCAACACTGCCACCGGCGGGGACGTGTACGTCGCCAACCAGGGCAGCGACACGGTGTCGGTGATCGACCCGACCACCAACACCGTCACCGCCACCATCGGCGTCGGCACCGAGCCGTCCGGGGTGGCGGTCAACCCCGGCGGGGACGTGTACGTCACCAACGGGGGCAGCGACACGGTGTCGGTGATCAACCCGGCCACCAACAAAGTGATCGACACCATCACCGTCGGCACCGATCCGTACGGGGTGGCGGTCAACCCCGGCGGGGACGTGTACGTCGCCAACGTCGGCAGCGGCACGGTGTCGGTGATCAACCCGACCACCAACACCGTCACCGGCTCACCCATCACCGTCGGCACCAATCCGGAAGGGGTGGCGGTCAACCCCGTCACCGGGGACGTGTACGTCGCCAACTTCGGCAGCGGCACGGTGTCGGTGATCGACCCGGCCACCAACACCGTCACCGGCTCACCCTCTGTCGGCGTCGAGCCGCGCGGGGTGGCGGCCAGCCCCGGCGGGGACGTGTACGTCACCAACTATGGCAGCGACACGGTGTCGGAGATCAACCCGGCCACCAACACCGTCACCGCCACCATCGACGTCGGCACCGGCCCGGAAGGGGTGGCGGCCAACCCCGGCGGGGACGTGTACGTCACCAACTATGACAGCAACACGGTGTCGGTGCTCAGCGGGTAGTGGTGAGGTCACCGCGGGGTGTCCGGTGTTTGTGCGGCGGTGTTGGGTGTGGTCGGTGGTGTGGGGTTTGTCGATGCGTGGCCCCTGGTGGTGGCGTCCGTTGATGGTGGGAGCTTGGGGTCGTTGTTGATCGGCGCGGTGTGTGTTGAGGTGGTTGATGTTTGTGTGAGGAGAGTGTGCCCTCCGGTCCGAGGCTGCAGGGCACTCGGCTTGTCGGGGTGGTGTGGATCTGATTTCACGGCGCGAAGCTCGTGTGTATCTCGGATGTGGGGTCGTTGCGGCTGCTGTGAGCGCACGGCGCCGTGGTGGGAACCGGGATCGGCGTGGCGGGCGGGGCCTGGATTTGGGCACGGCGCGGGTGGTTGTGGAGGCCGATGCAGCAGCGGGTGAACTGCCCCCCACGGGTCGACAGTTGGATGAGCAGTTCGGCCGGCGCGTCTTCGACGATGTCATCGTTCAGCACCGACCGGCGCATTCTCGGTGAGCGGACTGCGCGTGAAGGTTGAGCAGTTCGAGCAGGTTATCGGAGCGGTCGTCTGCGTCACAGGCGAGGAAGACCTGCGTCCCTGGAGTGTTCTATCGCAAACCAAAAGTCAGAAACACCGCAGGCTTTCCCTCGACAGTGATCGGTGTCACTGATATATACATAGTGCCCGGTAGCGTTAGGTCTGCGGCTGTCCCCGCGTTGATTGCGTTGTCGTTGTTGGTGTTTGGTCGCCTTGAGGTGAGTGGAGCCCACGATGTCGTCTTTTTTGATCGCTGTCCCGGAGTCGTTGGTCGCGGCGTCGGCGGACTTGAGCAGTATCGGGTCGTCGATCCGGGTGGCGAGCGCGGCGGCGGCGCCGTCGACGACGTCGGTGTTGGTGGCGGCGCAGGATGAGGTGTCGGCTGCTGTTGCGGCGTTGTTTGGGGCGCATGGTCGGCAGTTTCAGTCGTTGATGGGGCAGGTGAACCTGTTCCATGAGCAGTTCGCGGCGTCGGTGAGCAAGGGTAGCGGGATGTATGTGGCGCAGGAGGCGCTCAGTGCTGCGGGTGTGCTTCCCCCGAGATCGTGGAGGGTTTCTTAAGCCGCTTCTGGCTTCTGACGGTTTTCCCTGATCTCGTAGTTGA
>NZ_VMQU01000254.1 GCF_007714205.1 Mycobacterium helveticum
TGGCCGGTTCGGTGATCCGGGGCAGCGCCGCCCCGGCGGGCAAGACCGTCTTCGTGTTCCCCGGCCAGGGCTCCCAACTGCTGGGCATGGGCATGGGCCTGCACGCCGAATACCCGGTGTTCGCCGAGGCCCTCGACGCCGTCGTGGCCGAACTCGACCGCCACCTGCTGCGCCCCCTGCGCGAGGTGATGTGGGGTCACGACGAGAACCTGCTGAGCACCACCGAATTCGCCCAGCCGGCGCTGTTCGCGGTCGAGGTGGCGTTGTTCAGGCTCCTCGAATCCTGGGGCGTGCGGCCCGACTTCGTCATGGGCCACTCGGTCGGCGAACTGTCGGCCGCGCATGTCGCCGGTGTCCTGTCGCTGCAGAACGCCGCGGTGCTCGTGGCCGCGCGGGGCCGCTTCATGCAGGCCCTGCCGGTGGGCGGGGCGATGTTCGCCGTGCAGGCGAGCGAGGAGGAGGTGCGGCCGCTGCTGGACGGCCAGGTCGGCCTGGCCGCGGTCAACGGTCCTGCCTCCGTGGTGATTTCGGGTGCCGAAGACGATGTGGTCGCGGTGGCCGAGCGATTCCGCGGGGAAGGCCGCCGGGTGCACCGGCTGGCCGTCTCGCACGCCTTCCACTCGCCGTTGATGGAGCCGGTGGTCGACGAATTCGCCGCGGTCGCCGCCGGGTTGGCCACCGCGGTGCCCACCATCGCGATCATTTCCAACGTGACCGGGCAATTGGCCGGAGAGGATTTCGCCTCGCCGTCGTACTGGAAGCGCCACATCCGCGAAGCGGTCCGGTTCGCCGACAGCATCCGCTTCGCGCACTCCGCCGGGGCCACCCGCTTCCTGGAAGTCGGGCCCGGCGGCGGCCTGACGGCGGCCATCGAGGAATCGCTGTCCGACGCGCCCGTGTTGACGGCGTCGGTGCTCCGCAAGGATCGCCCCGAGCCCGTGACGCTGGTCAACGCCGTCGCGCACGGGTTCGTCACCGGCATGGACGTGGACTGGCGTGGCGCGATCGGAATGGCCAACCTCGTCGAGCTGCCCACGTATGCCTTTGAGCGGCGCCGGTTCTGGCTCTCCGGTGGCGGTGGGGCCGCCGACGCCGCCGGTCTGGGGCTGGGCGTCAGCGAGCACCCGCTGCTGCGCGCGGTGGTCGAGTTGCCGGCATCGGGCGGGGTGGTGCTGACGGGCCGGTTGTCACCCGGCACGCAGGCCTGGCTGTCCGATCACGCCGTGGGTGGCACGGTGCTTTTTCCCGGTGCCGGATTCGTGGAGTTGGCGATCCGCGCGGGCGACGAGGTGGGCTGCGGGGTCGTCGAGGAGTTGAATCTTTCTGCGCCGCTGGTTTTACCGCCCGCATCCTCGGTCGCGGTGCAGGTCGTGGTCGGTGGTCCCGACGAGTCGGGCGCTCGCGCGGTCTCGGTGTTCTCGCGCGCCGAAACGAGCTCCGCCTGGCTCCTGCATGCCGAGGGTGTGCTGGGTACGGGGTCGGCCGAGCCCGGCGCGGACCTGTCGGCGTGGCCGCCGGCGGGGGCCGTACCGGTGGACATCGGCGACGGGTATGAGCGGCTGGCCGAACGCGGTTACGGGTACGGGCCCGCGTTCCGGGGCCTGACCTCGATGTGGCGCCGCGGCGACGAAGTGTTCGCGGAGGTGGCGTTGCCCGTTGACGCCGGGCTGTCCGTGGCCGGATTCGGGGTCCATCCGGTACTGCTGGATGCGGCGCTGCACGCGGTGATACTGGCGTCGAAAGAGGGCGAGTTGGCCGAGGGCTCGGTGCTGGTGCCGTTCTCCTGGCAGCGCGTGTCGTTGTACGCCGCGGGCGCGGAGGCGCTACGGGCGCGCATTGCGCCGTCGGGCCCGTCCTCGATGTCGATCGAGCTTGCCGACGGGTTGGGGTTGCCGGTGCTCTCGGTGTCGTCGATGGTGGCGCGGCCGGTCAGCGATCAGCAGCTGCTGGCCGCGGCCTCGAACTCGGGCCCGGATCGGATCTTTGAGGTCGTCTGGTCCGCGCAGCCCTCGGAGAAGGTGCAGCCGGTTTCGGTATTCACTTGGGGCACAACGGTCTTCGATGCTACTGAGGTCGAGCCCACGGCGTATCTGTTCGAATCTCCGCCGGTCACCGGTGACGTTGTCGCGGACGTGTACGCGACCACGCGTGCCGTGCTGGACGTGCTGCAAACGTGGTTGGCCCGCAACGGGACGGCGACGCTGGTGGTGTCGACCCGGGGTGCGGTGGCGTTGCCGGGGGAGGATGTCGCCGATTTGGCG
>NZ_VMQU01000255.1 GCF_007714205.1 Mycobacterium helveticum
TTCGGGGCCTGCGGGGCTTTCGGGGCCTGCGGGGCCGGCTGCGGCTCGGCCCGCCGGCCGCTCTCCCACCACGGGGTGGCCAGCTCGCGGCGGCCGCGCCCGGGCTGCTCCTGCACCGGCGGGGCGGGGACGTCGGTGATGCCGCTCGAGCCCGGGTTGCGGCGCGGCAACAGCGTCACCGACGGGCCGGACCCGTTGCGGGTCGCCGGCTCGGGCTCGGGCTCGGGCGCCGGCCCCGCCGGCGGGGCGCCGGCGGGTTCGGCACGCGGCGCGGACACCGGCATCGCCCACGACCCCGCCGCCCGCGGCGCCTCCGAGGGGGCCGGCGCCACGCCGTCGAGCACGGTCGGCGGCAGGTAGATCTCGGCCGTCGTGCCCGGCCCGGCTTCCTGGCCCACCGGGCCGCGCAGCCCGACCCGGATGCCGTGCCGGGCGGCGATCCGGCCCACCACGAACAGCCCCATGTGCCGGGCATTGTCAGGAGTCGGGTCCGGGGTGGCGTCGCCGCCCTCCTGCAGCCGCGTGTTGGCGATGCGCCGGTCGGCGTCGCTCATGCCCAGGCCCGCGTCGGCGATGCGCAGCAGCACGCCGCCGTCGCCGCCCGGCGTGCCGGAGACCCGGACCGGCGTCGTCGGCGGGGAGTAGCTCAGCGCGTTGTCGATCAGCTCGGCGAACAGGTGGATCGCGCCGCCGGCCACCGCACCCACCAGCGCGCAGTCGGGCAGCCCGAGGATCTCGACCCGGCGGTAGTCCTCCACCTCGGACACCGCGGCGTTGACCACCGTCGACAGCGGCACCGGTTCGCGCTGGTCGCGCGCGAGCTGCGCACCCGCCAGGACCAGCAGGTTGGCGCTGTTGCGGCGCAGTCGGGCGGCCAGGTGGTCCAGCCGGAACAGGCTGTCCAGGCGTTCGGGGTCCCGCTCGTCGCGCTCCAGCCGGTCGATGAGCGACAACTGCTGGTCGACCAGCGAACGGCTGCGCCGCGACATGGTCTCGAACATGTCGTTGACCAGCAACCGCAGCCGCGCCTCGTCGCCGGCCAGCAGCAGCGCCCGGGTGTGCAGCTCGTCGACCGCGTGGGCGACCTGACCGATCTCCTCGGTGGTGTACACCGGCAGCGGCTGCGGGACCGGGTCGGCGCCGCCCGCCCTGACCCGGGCCACCTCCTCCTCGAGGTCGGTGTGGGCGACTTTGAGCGCGCCGTCGCGCAGCACGCGCAGCGGCACGACGAGCGCGCGCGCCACCAGCAGCACGACGACCAGGGCGATCACGATCGCCGCCGCCACCAGGACGGCGTCCAGGACGGCGGCGTCGTGCCGGTCGGCGGCCTGGGCGCGCACCGACCTGGTGATCGCCGCCGTCGTGTCGTCGACGATCCGGCCGGCGACGTCGTCGGTGGTCTGGATCGAGCGCAGCAGGTCCGGGTTGTCGACGAGCACGCTGGCCGGATCGGACATGATCGCCATCCGGGCCACCATCTGCTGCTGCAGCGCCTTGGCTTCCGGGGAGCCGACCCCGAGCACCTGACTCATGCCGAACAGCGTCGACGGTTCGGTGCCGGCCAGCGTGACCATCGCCGTCCGCAGCGCGGGCTCGGGCAGGTCGGCCCCCCGGGTGACCAGGATCTTCTGCATCGTCATCTGCCCGCGGGCCCCCACCGCCCGGCTCAGGCCCCGGGTCTCGGTGCGGATCCGCTGGTCGTCGACGCGCACCGAGGCGTTGATGACGTCCTCGGCCGTCAGCAGGATCGGGGCGTAGGTGGTGATCCGCTCCCGCAAACCGATGCTGTTGTCGGCGACCTTGTCCAGCAGCGCCCGACCGCCGTTGAGCAACGTGTTGACCCCCGACCGGACGTCGGGGGTGACGTCGGTGTCGGCCAGCCGCTGCTGCAGCTCGTACTTGCGCGCCTCGTAGTTCTTCCCGGCGCCCTCGACGTCGCGGCCGGTCGAGCCCGCCAGCAGCGCGACGTCCATGGCGGACATGTACTTGGTGACCGCCGGCAGCACGTCGGCGCGGGCGGCGGCCAGCTTGAGGTCGCCGGAGTTGGCCATCGCACCGTGGACCCGCAGCACGCCGAAGACCGTCGCCAGGATCAGCGGCACCAGCACGATCGCCAGCACCTTCGCGCGGACCGGCCAGTTGCTCGGCGACCAGGCCGGTGGGCGTTTCGCGCGGCGCCCGCCGGGGGTGGGGGGC
>NZ_VMQU01000256.1 GCF_007714205.1 Mycobacterium helveticum
CCACTACCGTTGGCGCTCACTACTACACAGCGGAGCACTCCACCAACTTGTCAATGCACTCTGAATTACGAAGAGCCATCAAACCCATCGGCTACGGCGCTGGCCGCGACGGCCAGCGCCGCCGCCTCTACGACGAGCCCATGACCCCACTGGACCGGCTGCTGGCAGCCGGGGTCCTCTCGCCAGCCCAAGAATCGGAGCTGCTTGCCTACCGCGACACCCTGAACCCCGCCGCGATCGCACGCCAGATCGCCGATCTACAAGCCGCCCTGCTCAGACTCGCCAAGAACAAGACCGAACACCTCTACCTCGCCGCCATCCCCACCGCCCTACCCGAGGTCAGATCCGGCATCCGCATCCAGAACAAGACCGCCAGTTGACCTCGTTTTCGCGGGCATTCCTTACGTGATGCATGGATCAGGTTTCGCGGGCAACTTGACGTGATGCATCACGCCCCCGACGCAGCATGTGAGAAGTTTCCTTACTGCTATTAAAGAACTACCGGCGTTTCCGCGGCCTCGCGAAGCGGGGCGTCGGTAGGGTCCGCGTCCGAACCGGTGCGGTCTGACTCATTTCTTTACCGGCCGCGAGCAGTGTGGCGTGCCTGCAATCGTCAGATCCGTCGACCGTGCCTGGTTCGGCGCGGAACCGCCGGACGGAATGACCTGATAGGAGCGCGACCAAGCATCCCGTAGCAGTATCGTCCCCGCCCGACGGCTTCGCCCTTTCACCCCATCCAGGAAATCCCGGTCACAGGAAGGCCGCAATGCAATCCACCATCGCCGCATCCACCCAACCACAGGTCACCGTCGGTGTCGACACGCACAAGCAGTTCCACGTCGCCCACGCCGCCGATCAGCTGGGCCGTCCGCTGGGCAGCCACCGCATGGCAGCCAGCACCGCCGGGTACCGTCAATTCGTGTCCTGGGCTCACGGGCTGGGCCAGCTCGTCATCGTCGGTATCGAAGGCCCCGGCCACTACGGCGCGGGCCTGGCCCGCTACCTGCGCGCCGAGGGCATCGCGGTCACCGAGGTCGGCCGCCCCAAACGGCAGCGCCGGGCACGCTACGGCAAATCCGACGACACCGATGCGGCCGGAGCCGCCGCGATCGTGTTGGCCGGCGAAGCCCTCGGCGACCCCAAGTCCGCCGACGGTGCTGCCGAAATGGTGCGGGTGCTGCGGGTGGCCCGTACCAGTGCGGTGCGCGCCCGCGCCAAGGCCTACACCGCCCTGCAGGACCTTTTGGTCACCGCTCCCGCAGCGCTGCGTGAACAGCTGGCCGGCCTCTACAAAAAGCGTCTCATCCAGGCCTGCAAACAGTTGTCTGAGTCCGAAACGCCAAGCAGTCCAACCGATGCCATCACGATGGCGATCAAATCACTGGCGGCGCGCTGCGAGCAACTCGACGTCGAAGCCGCCCGGCTCAAACACCACATCGACACCATCACCGCCACCGCCGCACCGCAGTTGCGCGCCGTCTACGGTGTTGGCCCCGACACCGCCGCCACGCTGCTGGCAGCGATCGGCGACAACCACGATCGGATCACCAGCGACGGCGCCTTCGCTAAACTCTGCGGAGTCAGCCCGCTGCAGGCCTCCAGCGGCAAAACCGTCCGACACCGACTCAACCGCGGCGGCAACCGTGATGCCAACCGGGCGCTGCATGTCATCCTGGTCGTGCGGCTGCGCCGCCACCAACCCACCCGTGACTACATGGCGCGGCGCCTCGCCGAAGGGAAAACCAAAAATGAGGTCATGCGCTGTCTCAAGCGCTACCTCGCCCGCGAAATCTTCCACGCCCTCCAACCGTCAAGAAAGGCAACAAAAATCGTTGCCTGAACATAGGAGCATCTGGAATCAAGATCGCCGAGGTCGGCAACGTGGGCTGACGGCGTTGCCGGATTCCGGGATTCACGTCGTGAGAACGAATCGTGGCGAGAGGACAGCTGCAGCCGGACACTCCTCGTCCGCGAATAAGCCCTGAGGCCAGGGGGAACCGCGGGAGCTTGACGGATCCGCCGTGTCCGCCGATACGGCACCGGGATGGCTTTTGTCTGCAGTGGAGCTTGCCTGTCTCGAATAGCAGATCCTCATCTGCGTTGATACACCGGGCGTTCGGTCGTCGCTATCTTGTCAAAGCGACCTCGAAATAATCTC
>NZ_VMQU01000257.1 GCF_007714205.1 Mycobacterium helveticum
CCTAGCCCCGTTTTCCGCACCGATCGAGCGTAAGGCCTGACCTTTCGGCATCCGATCCGCGCATGGCTGACTGTGGTAAGGCATTGCGAGAGTTGGCGATTCGACTGTAGTGGGGTGCTGTCCCTGCCGCCGACGAATCAGCGCTCTACGGTTTGGTGTAGGGCCAAACTGTGGTAGCAGGGCTGGCGCGGAAACACTGAATTCCATGCTTGTAATACGCTTCCGGTCGCGATAACGTAGGGCCAACCTACGAGATCGGGATGGCGCGCATGTACCTCAAGCGGCACGCGGTCACCAAGGGCGGCAAACGCTACGTATACCTGCGGCTGGTCGAGGCCTTCCGGGACGAGTCCGGCCGGGTACGGCACCGGGTGTTGCACACCCTGGGCCGCGAGGACGAGCTCAAGGCGTCGGGCCAACTCGAGCAGCTGGCGGCCTCGTTCGCCCGGCTCGACCCGCCGCCGGCCGGCACCCGTCGCCACGTCGGGCCGCTGCTGCTGGTGGGCCACTATCTGAACCGGCTGGGGCTGGTCGAACTCATCGACGCGGCGGCCCCGATGCGCGGGCGGGCCATGCTCACTCACGGGGAGGTGATCGCCGCGCTGGTGTCCAACCGGCTGTGCGGGCCGGCGCCGCTCTACGACGTGGCTGGGTGGGCGTCGTCGGCGGCGATGGCCGAATTATTCGGCATCCCAGCAGGATTGCTCAACGACGATCGGCTCGGCCGGGCATTGGAGGCGCTGGCCCCAGTGGCCGAGCAGGTCCGCGGCGAACTCGCGTTGGCCGCCGCGTCCCGCTGCGGGGCCGACCTGTCGCGGCTGCACCTGGACATGACCGCGGTCCGGTTCACCGGCGGCTACGCCGGCTCGGCGCTGGTGGAAAAAGGGTGGGCCGCCGACCGCACCATCGCCCGCCAAATCAAGACCATGCAGGTGTCCACCCGCGCCGGGGTCGCGGTTTACTACCGGCCGCACCCGGGGGGCTCAGGCGAGGCGCCGTGCTTCGCCGACACCCTCGAGCGCATTCGCGCGCTGGCCCCGCCCGGCGTGGTCTGCGTCATCGACTCCGGATTCGGCTACCTGGGCCGGCTGTGCGCCGCCGACGCCAAAGGACTGCGGTTCGTGGTGCCGCTGCGCGCCGACACCGGCTGGGCGGGCTGGTTCGCCGCCGACGTGCCCGGCGGGCTGGCCGCGCTGCACCGCCTCGATCACTGCTCGGCGCGCGAAGCCCGGCTGCCCGAGCACGAGCGCACCGTGTGGAAAGGAGCGCTGCGCGAGCGGCAGATCGCAGACGCCGACACCGGCGCCACCCACCGACTGCGCATCGCCTACATCTGGTCCTCCGAGGAGGCCGCCTCCGTCGCCGAGGCCCGCGAACGCGCCCTGACCAAGGCCCAGGAAGCCCTCACCCGCATCCACAACGGCCTGGGCGGGCGCTACTACAAAACCAAAAAGCAGGTCGACGACCGAGTCGCCACCATCATCGGACACCGCATCGCCGAGCTGATCACCGTCACCACCGGCCTCACCAAGGACGGCAAACCCACCATTACCTGGCGTCGCAACCCCGAGGCCATCACCAGCGCTTCCACGCTGGACGGTCTCTACGCCCTGGCCACCAACCTGCCCGACCCACCCGAGGGCACCCTGACCGCCCTCGACGTGCTCAACATCTACAAAGACCAATGGATCGTCGAACAACGCCACCGCGACCTCAAACAAACCCTGCACGTACGGCCCATCTTCCTGCACAACGACGACCGCATCCACGCCCTCATCGCCGTCATCGGCATCGCCCTGCTCATCTACGGACTCATCGAAGCCGACCTACGCGCCGCTCTCGGCCCCAACACCGCACTGCCCGGCCTGCTGCCCGAACACCGAGACGCCGTCCCCACCGCCCGCGCCGTGCTGACCGCCTTCACCGACCTACACGCCACCTACACCACCGACGGACTCGTTCTCGACCAACTCACCACGGTCCAACGACTCATCCTCGCCCACCTCAACATCCCCCTACCATGGCCCGAAACACGCAGCACCACAACAACACCCAAAACCGCAAACCTAAACCCCCAACTATGCGGAAAACGGGCCTAGC
>NZ_VMQU01000258.1 GCF_007714205.1 Mycobacterium helveticum
CCCCACCGCCCCCCCCCGCGCGCCCCCCCCCCCCCCCTCCGGGGGGGCGCCGCCGCGGCCCCCCCCCCCAACCCCCCCCCCCGCGGGGGGGGGGGGGGGCTTTTGCGACTGCTCGCGCAGGAAACTCAGGCCTCGGCGAAGTTGCGGGTGATCGACGGGTCGACGGGGATGCCCGGGCCGGTCGTCGTCGAGACGGTGATCTTCTTCAGGTACCGGCCCTTGGACGCGGACGGCTTGAGTCGCAGCACCTCGTCGAGAGCCGCCCCGTAGTTCTCGGCGAGGCTCTTCTCGTCGAACGACGCCTTGCCGATGACGAAGTGCAGGTTGGCCTGCTTGTCCACCCGGAAGTTGATCTTGCCGCCCTTGATGTCGGCGACCGCCTTGGCGACGTCGGGGGTGACGGTGCCCGTCTTGGGGTTCGGCATCAGGCCGCGCGGGCCCAGCACCCGGGCGATGCGGCCGACCTTGGCCATCTGGTCCGGCGTCGCGATCGCGGCGTCGAATTCCAGCCAGCCGCCCTGGATCTTCTCGATCAGGTCGTCGCTGCCGACGACGTCGGCCCCGGCGGCCTGCGCCTGTTCGGCTTTCTCACCGACCGCGAACACCGCGACCCGGGCGGTCTTGCCGGTGCCGTGCGGCAGGTTGACGGTGCCGCGGACCATCTGGTCGGCCTTGCGTGGGTCGACGCCGAGCCGGATCGCGACCTCGACGGTCGCGTCCTGCTTGCTCGACGACGTCTCCTTCGCGAGCTTGGCGGCCTCCAGCGGGCTGTACAGGTTGTCGCGGTCCACCTTCTCCGCGGCGGCGCGATATGCCTTGCTGTTCTTGCTCATCAGATATCCAATCTCGTGGTTGGTTGTGGTTTTCACGCGGGCCGAAGCTGGCCCTCCCACGGGCAGTCCCGCTATTCGACGGTGATGCCCATCGACCGAGCGGTGCCGGCGATGATCTTGGCGGCCGCGTCGATGTCGTTGGCGTTGAGGTCGGTCTTCTTGGTCTCGGCGATCTCGCGGACCTGGTCCCAGCTGACCTTGGCGACCTTGGTCTTGTGCGGCTCCGCCGAGCCCTTGCCCACGCCGGCGGCCTTGAGCAGCAGCTTGGCGGCGGGCGGCGTCTTGAGCGCGAAGGTGAAGCTGCGGTCCTCGTAGACGGTGATCTCCACGGGGATGACCTGGCCGCGCTGGTTTTCCGTGGCCGCGTTGTAGGCCTTGCAGAACTCCATGATGTTGACGCCGTGCTGGCCGAGTGCCGGCCCGACCGGCGGGGCCGGGTTCGCCTGCCCGGCCTGGATCTGCAGCTTGATCAGCCCGGCGACTTTCTTCTTCGGGGCCATGAGATGTGGGTGTTCCTTCCTGGGTTGTGCAGCCGGTGCGCCGGCTAGATCTTGGAGACTTGGCCGAACGCCAATTCCACCGGCGTTTCCCGGCCGAAGATCGACACCAGCACCTTGAGCTTCTGCTGTTCGGCGTTGACCTCGTTGATCGTGGCCGGCAACGTGGCAAACGGCCCGTCCATGACCGTCACCGATTCGCCGACCTCGTAGTCGACCTCGACGACCGGACGTTCCAGACCACCGGTCGCGGCGACGGCGGCGGTACTGGCCGCACCCTTGGCGGGCTTCTTCGCCGCCCCGCGCGGCAACAGGAACTTCACGACATCGTCGAGGGTGAGAGCCGACGGGCGCGAGGTCGCGCCGACGAACCCGGTCACCCCGGGGGTGTTGCGCACCGCGGCCCACGAGTCGTCGGTCAGATCCATGCGCACCAGGATGTAGCCGGGCAGCACCTTGCGGTTGACCTGCTTGCGCTGGCCGTTCTTGATCTCGGTGACCTCTTCGGTGGGAACCTCCACCTGGAAGATGTAGTCGCCGACGTCGAGGTTCTGCACCCTGGTTTCCAGGTTGGCTTTGACCTTGTTCTCGTATCCGGCATAGGAGTGGATGACGTACCAGTCACCGGGCTTGCTGCGCAATTCCGCCTTGAGCGCGGTGGCGGGGTCGACCTCTTCGGCCGGCTCCGGCTCGGCATCGGGCGCGGGGGGTTCGGTGGCGTCGGGGG
>NZ_VMQU01000259.1 GCF_007714205.1 Mycobacterium helveticum
ATCCATCCTCGCCAAAGTCCAACGCGCACGCACCAAACTCGAACAAGTAGTTACCCAAAACTGAGACGGACCACTAGGGTCTTTGGACACCACCGACGTCGACACGCCGGGCGAGGAAATCTAGCACCGCCCCGGCGAAGACGTCGTTGCGATCCCCGGCGACCATGTGCCCCGCCCCGCGCACGTCGGCGAACTCGACCCCAGGGAAGCGGACCAGGAATTCCTCGGCGCGCTCCTGGCTGACGAGGTCGCTCATCCGGCCCCGGACCAGGAGCATCGGCACGCCACTCGCCAGGATCGTGTCCACGGCGGCGTGCATGCGATCGACGTCGGTGACCTCCATCGCCGGGTGCGCCGCGGCGCCGCTGATGAACTTCGGGTCCCAGTGCCAGTACCAGCGATCGCCGCGGCGGCGCAGGTTGGTGGTCAGCCCCCCAAGATCGGTCGGCCGGGGCCGGTGCGGGTTGTACTCGGCGATCGCGTCCGCGACCTCCTCCAGAGAGCCGAATCCCGACTCCACCCGCTCGGCCATGAACGCATGAATCCGGCTCGCCCCGGATTGCTCCATGTTCGGCACGATGTCGACGAGCACCACCGCGCTGGCGATGCCCGGCGAAAGCTCTCCGGCCAGCAGCATCGAGGTGAACCCGCCCAGGGAGGCCCCCACCAGCGCCGGTTTCTCCGGCAGGCCGCGCAGCACTTCCTGCACGTCGCGCGCGAAACTGATGACGCGATAGTCGCCATCGCCGGACCAGTCGGATTCTCCGTGCCCCCGCAGGTCGACCGTGACGGCCTGCCACCCGCGCCTGGCCACGGCGGCGGCCGCCTTGGCCCAGGACCGCCGCGTCTGCCCGCCGCCGTGCAAAAACACCACGGCACGCGCCTCCGGATCGCCCCGTCGGTCGCAGGCGATGCGCACACCGCCCGGCCCGGATGCGGCAAATGGTTCAGGGGCTCGGGACATAGCTCCACCCACAGGTCCGCCCACAGCCCCACACCCATCCGGGCCGGTCAGCGGTCATCAACAGATAGTAGAACGCGGCCTCGGGGCGCACTCCGCCCGCATTGCCGGGCTAACCGGTTTTGTCGCCCTGCGCGTGGTCGCCACGCCACCGGGTGGAGAACCGCCGGGCAACTCCCCGGAGCCCGCTGCGCGGGTACTGGGCACCCTTGATCTTGCCCGGCGCCTGCCTGCCTTCGGCCGCGTAGTCGTCGACCGTTTCGTCGCCGTCGTCAGCGCGCATGCCGGCCTCCTCGTCCCCGGCGTTCGGGGGCACCGAAGGGCCTCGGCGGTTTCGGCGCCCGACCCGCACGCAGTCGCGCGACCGCAGGTCTGCACCAAGCGCAAGAAGGAGATCCCTGTCCGAACGGATTGTCATCACAGGCGCCGGGGAGCAACGAAACGGTTCTGCATGCCGCGCACCGCGCCACGATGCCCCGCCTGGTGCACATGTCCTCGATCGGGACGTGTGCGCCGGTACGCCGACGGCATGACCGGGGCCCGGTGACCACCCGCCCAGTGCCGTAGCGGCCTCGGCGCTCGTCGTCAGTGCTCGTCGTAATGCTCGCCGTGCGCCGCGTGCCGGCACCCGTCGTGCACGTAGTCGACGTGATCCCCGTGCGGCACGGCGACGTGGCCGCAGCCCTCCCCGTGGTGATGGTCGTGATGCGCATGCACGGTGTGGCCGGCCGGTTCGCACTCGTCGTAGTGGTCGCCGTGCTGTCGATGCAGGTGCCCCTCGTGGACGTAGTCGACGTGCCCCCCGTGTGGGATCGCGACGTGGCCGCACCCGTCGCCGTGCATGTGATGATGTGCGCCGTGGGTGTGGTGGGTTGCGCTGGTCATTGCCTGTCACCGCCGTCCTTGAAGCTGTTGGTGCACGACGACTTTAGTCCGTGCGGACCGCACCGGACATGGTCTTACTAAGGAGTTCGTAAGTAAGTCGAGACACGCCGGGGAAAGCCTTTGCTGGCGAACGATATTCGTCGAGAATAG